>JBDRBZ010000177.1:0-3382 GCA_043822175.1 Candidatus Omnitrophota bacterium | reverse complement strand
TGACGTAGCCTTTCCTGAGCCATCTGGATGGATTTTTTGAGCACTTCCTGCGTATCGGAAAACGGGCTTATTTTCGGTATAAACGCGCATATGCCGAGCTTCTCCGCTCCTTCCATCGTCCTGGAACTCGGGTAGGCAGTCAGCATTATCACCGGGACTTTTTCGTCTATTTTACGTATTTCTTTAAGAGCGGTTATCCCATCCACGACAGGCATCATGTAATCCAATATGATAACATCGGGTTTTTGTTCCCTTACTATTTCGACCGCCTCCATGGGACTGGGGGTAAGTATTGTCTCATATCCCCAGGACGCTACGCACTGTCCCATTATTTTGAGATAGTCCATTTCATCGTCGACGAGCAGCACCTTGAAATTACCCATTGCCTTTATTACCGCCTTTCGTTCTGCCGCGTTTCCTGCCCCAGAAAAGCCTGTCAAACCTTTCGGAATAGTGCTTTATCCACTCATCAGACGCATCCATGAAAGAAATATCACGGCCGAGCGCCACCGCCCGCAGTGCCCGGTATTCGTCGATCAGGTAGATCTGCTCAATAAGCTTGACCTTGAACGCGTCCGAATGTCTGTAAAAAGAAACCCCCACATCATACAGGGCGTTGTTTTCCTTGTTTTTTGACACGTGCTCTACTTTGGCCTTTACCTTAAAAAGCTTATTCTGGAGCGGTAGTTTTAAAATTATTACCTCCTCCGCGTCCAGCCGGCGGGTGGAGAGGAACATGAGACCACCCTCGCCTATGTCTCGGGTGTGACTCCTCTCGGTTAATTTATCGGACGGCCTTTCGAATTCGAGAGGATAACAGATAGGGTGTCTGATGAACCGGCGTCTTTCAGGCCCTTGGGGCATATATACAACTCCCTCATGCGGTTAGCATCTCGTATGCCGATTATTAGAATGATACTACGTTTGCTTATTATAGTCAATCCGAAAAAACGCAAACACCCGGTAACGCAAAACCACAACAAATCCTTGACACTCATAGTGTTATGGACATATAATATCTTTAGGCTCATATAAAAATGTCACTTAAGATTGGTCACTGCAAAATCAGTTCCTTTCACGCGATCCGCACAGCGGGATCGATCCCGGGAAGCGTCACTTCGAAACCGATTATAAACTCAACTGCTAAAGCCGCGGTCTGGATAAATATGGCTAAATTCCAAAAAGGAGGAAGTCATGAAAGTAATCTCTGTCGCTAACCAAAAAGGCGGATGCGGAAAAACTTTGACCGCAGTCAATCTGGCCGGGATACTCGCCGCGGCCGGCAGGAGGGTGCTCCTCGTCGATCTGGATCCTCAGGGACATGCCACGTCATCACTCGGGATCGGGGCGACCGAAACGCAGCGGTCCAGCTACGCGATATTCGACGCCTTCCTTAACAGCGAAGCGCCTGACTTTGACAGGATCATGATAAAGAAAAGCGAAAACCTCTGCGTTATAGGATCGAGCATCTCTTTAAGTACCATAGAACAGAGAATGGCGGGGATTAAAAACGCCGTGCTCGTGATGTCCCAGACCGTAAAGTCCGGTGTTTTCGCGGCGTTTGATTTCGTGATAATCGACACGCCTCCCAACCTTGGGTTCCTGACGCTGAACGCCATGCAGGCGGCCCATCAGCTCATAGTGCCCCTCGATGTAAGCTCATTCTCCGTAAGAGGCGTAACCCATATAAAAGAAATGCTCGAGCTTTCGGTAAGCATGGGTTTTGACATACCCAGGGTTAACTACCTTATAACCCTTTTCGACAAGAGGTCCAACTTTGCCAAGGAATTCCTGGAAAAGGCCAAAGAGAAATTCGGAGGCCATCTGCTCTCCACCGTGATCAGGCCCAACATAAAACTCCGCGAGGCCGCGCAGGCCGGGCGGTTTATTTTTGAATATGACCCGCGTTCCAACGGGGCGCTGGATTACCTGGCGCTCGCTAAAGAGGTAGTGCCTGATCTCGGCGCCGACCCTTCACTTACGCGGCATCGCGCGCTTCACAGGAGGATAACGCCGAAGGCTACTTTTAAACTGGCCGCGCCGGAAGCGAATGAGGTTTATGTCGCGGGCAGCTTTAACAACTGGACCCTCGACAGGAAATTTCTCATGAAAAAACTATCAAACGGCACCTGGACAAAGATAATGTCCCTGCCCGAAGGGGAACACCTTTATAAGTTCGTTGTTGACGGACGCTGGGTGTCAGACCCGTCCAACGACCTGGGAAAACGTGATGAATTCGGGGGGCTCAACTCGCTGATTTCCATACATGTAAAAGAATTATAAGGAGGCTGCTTCGATGAACTTATTTTTAAAATGCGCCGTGTTTGCTGTCTTATTGATTTTTGTGTTTACCTCGGCCGAGGCGTACGCGGATAATGCCATAGATAAACTGTGCCGCGGGCTGGTAAGCATCCTTTCCAGTCCCCTGGAATTATTCACCACCATAGGCGACTGCATGAAAAAAGACGGGCCCGCCGTCGGCATCTGCACCGGGCTAGGCCAGGGCATCTGGAACACAGGCATCAAGGCAGCAGCAGGCGTTTATGAAACGGCCACATTCCTGATTCCTATACCGGCCGGATACAAACCTGTGCTTAAAAGCGAGGCCCAGGAAAAGGCATTCTCGACAAGCTCCGAGGAATAGTCCTGCGGCGCGGTCACGATACCTGTTCGATCTCCACGATCGTCAGGCCTTTTTTCAGGCTCTCAATCTCACTGAACGCCCTTTTCGAGAGGTCGATCACCCTGCCGAGGCGCTTGTGCGGGCCGCGGTCATTAACCCTTACGACAACGCTTTTACCGTTTGCCGTGTTTGTTACCTTGAGAATCGCGCCGAAATTATAATCCCATGAGGCGCACGTGTGATCCGACGGGTCAAAAACCTCTCCGCTTGCGGTGTGCTTATTGAGTTTCTCCCCCCCTCCGTACCAGGAGGCGATGCCCCCTGCCGTGGACTTCGTGACAGGCGCGTTCAGCATCACGCATATGCCCAGTCCCGCAACTGCGAGAGCCTTAATTAACCGGGCAAATACACGCATTTTTTTAATCCGCCATTTTAAAACTTTTTATTTTCATCCCAAAAAAATACCCCACTTCCCCGTCTATGTCTTTACTTCAAGTATATCCTGCTGAAAAATTAGTGCCAATGCAATCGGGCTAACTTTTTATTGTTTAACGGCAAGCCGGGGAACGGCAAGATAGGGGACGGAGTTAACTTATTAACTTAAGAACCAGGAAGACGTTAAGTTGAGACCGTTGAAAAACCCCTGTTACTGAGCCACTTTTCGCTCCGTCGGAAAAAGGCGATTTCTCCGGCGAGAAAACAGTGTTAAACCGCTACTATTTGTGGTATACTCTCCGTAGTAATCCAAGGGAGGTATGC
>JBDRBZ010000176.1:0-11868 GCA_043822175.1 Candidatus Omnitrophota bacterium | reverse complement strand
ATCCGTGCTTTCTCAAGGTTGTATTTTCTTCTTGCCGCTTCCTGTTTTTTTCTTCTTTCTGCGAATTGGGCCTTGAATTTTTGCAGCATGCTGCTTATTGCTACTGAGTGTTTCAGGAAGTAGTGGACTACTAGGCTAAGTACTAGTGCTGCGAGTACTATTAGTATTATGTCAGCAATTGGCGGTGGAACAGACTCGAGCACTTCGGGATCGGCCTCATAGTGCCCCTCCTCGTACTCGCCCTTGACCATATTGCCGAGGTAATGGTCAAGTTTCCGGAAATACACAAGGTTTCTCGGCCGCAGGTCATCTTCATTCACCAGGGCCTCAATGCTTTTTGAAAAAGACGTGCCATACCATCTGTCAAGCTTCCCCTGAATAACAAGGACAGGTATTTCGACGCCCTTCATTTTCTCAAGCGGATTCAGGGCTATTATCTCCTGCACCCGCTTAAGAAACACCTTGCGGCCGAGTATGTTTCTGTATGCCGCACCCGATTCCTCCGCAATTTCAAGGCTCTTGTCGCGGATATTGCGCAGTGTCTTTATCCGCCCGGTTTCGCCTCCTTCGGCCGGAACGCCGTACATATATTCCTCGCTTATGCCGAGCACAGGATCCAGGCGCCTCGGGGACAGCAGCACCAGCCCCTTCACACGACTGTCGCCCAGCACATAATCAGGCATGATAAAACACGCGTCAGAGTGCGCGATTACGCACACGTTGCCCGTTTCGACGAAACGGTATTCCTCGAGCGTATCAATCGCGGCTCGGATCGTAGACCATTCCTCGGAAACAGAGACCCCGGCGAACCTTGTAACGCCGCCTGTCGGCCTCAGGTTATATGTCATGGCGACATAGCCATTTCTGGCCAGGAAAAACATCATGTCGGAAAAGAGCCCTCTGTTCCCCTCTTTTCTCGCGTCTTCCCCCTGCACCAGGATAACCGCCGGATAAACCCCCCTGTTTATGGGCCGGACAAGCGTACCCCTTACATCCCTCCCGTTAACCATGAAATTTACCTGTTTGACGACTGTCTTGTCCCTGGCAGGCTCATATCCCCTGACCGCAAGCTCTACCCTTTGCCCTGTCATCCTGAAAACTAGTTTTCTTGACGGTATTTCCGCCCTGATTATTTCATGGCCGATCTTGGACGACCATACAAACGCCTCCTCACCCGCAGGGCCTCTCAGCACGATGCACTCCGCTTTTATCTTTCTCTTGTCCACATCGATATAGTCGTCCCGTATCGACGTAAGCGAGATACCCGCCAATTCGGGCGGCATAAAATCCTCTCCGCAGAAAATCGCATCCGCCTGCTGCCTCCCGCCCAACCTGTAATCATAGTTTCTTATGAGCGGCATCCAGGTCATGATGGACTCATTATCATACGGAAGCGCGTCGGCCGGGGCAGGCAGGTTATTGATGTATGAGAATTTTGATTTCGCAATGCCGAGAAACGCCAGCCCCTGCGCCATGCCCCTGACAAGGTAAAGGGCCTTTTCTCCGTTATTGGCGCTTTCACGCTCATATTCCTTAAGCGACCGCCCCCCCGTGTCAAGAACGCATTTTGCGCCCGTTCTGTTCAGTCCCATCCGGTAAGGGAATTCTTCTTTTGACTTGTAAAGCATGCTCTCGCTCGTAAAATACCTGTCGACCTCAACGCTGCCTGTAATGCGCCCCTCTTCCTCGACGACATAGTAGAAGTTTCTGTGGTGGGTCATCTCAAAGTACACAAAAGCCCCGACGAGCAGCGCGACTATCACAATAGCCGTCAATACCAGCAAAAAATAAAACAGCTTCATCGTTTCCCTTTTACATAATTATAAGCGACTCGATATCGCATTCCACTTTAAACGCGCCTGCCTTTTTCCCCTTTGCAAAAACATTCTGGGTCCTCAATGCGTCCGCCAGGACATCGGGGCAATTTTTTAAAATGTGTTTAAATGACACCGAATCGTTCGGCGCCAGATAGTTGCCGGTTTCATCAGACATAACGGGCGAGGATTCGTACGCGCTGATGGGATAAAAAGACCCGGCATAAACAACTTTCCCTCCGGTGTCGGCCACGGATATTTTCAGTTTCAGGGAAAGCACCTGTTTGTCAGAGCGGTTCGTGATGCTCCCCATCACGAGGGGCTTGCCCTTAAACCGCCCGTGCTGCCCGATTTTCACTACAAGCGACGACACGGATATGTATTTCCTGAAAAGATCCGCGTTCTGCTCGATGAGCGACTGACGGTAGTCGGCATTGTTTTTTTCGTACACCACGCTCAGATGGGCATAGAACACGGCCAGGGTAACAACAAGGACCAGCGTTATCAGGGTGCATGAGAAAAAAATAACAAGCAGGCTCTTTTTCTTCATCATACCCCCTCAGATCTTCTGCCGCTGCGGAGTCGTAACCTGTTTCATGAATTCCGCCCGTACCTTTTCGAAAAAGCGCCTGTAAGGCGCAGTCTTGAAATCGGGATACGTCCACGGCCACGGCTGGAATTCTTTCTTTTCAAACTTCAGCGTAACCTCGGCATATATCCCTCTTGCCACGTGAATCCTGTGGCTGTAGTCCTTGGTCGTGAACAGCACAAGTTTTCCTGCCGAAACATATCCAGGATCGATATTGACACGCCGCCTGTTGTCCTTTGAAAATTTACGTTCCACCCTGCCCGAAACGATCTTTGAGACGAATGCCTGTTCGAGCGGCACAAGATCGCGGAAACTGAAAAACACCCTTAACAGCCCTTTCCCGAGTTCATCCTCATAATAATCCGTCTCGGCAAAAGGCATCACGGAGCTCTCCATGTCAACCGGTCCGTACTTCCGCTCCAGACATCGCGCGGCGCCCCCGAACAAACCGGCATCACCCGAGAGGACGCCCGTTATAAGCTTTACGTACCGCTGTGCCGGCGTAACCCGTCTTGTTCTCAATTCGAATTTTCCTTTCAGGCATGAAATGCTATTGAAGGTACCTGTCCATGTCCTCGCCTTCAATATTCCGGATAAAGCTGAAGAGTTTTTTTTCCTGCAGCGAATCTGTGAAACGCAGAAATTTTATGCCTGTGTGAAAAAGGCGCCTGCCGCTTTTCTTCCGGGCGATAGGCACCTCTTTGCACCACATGACTATCCCCTTGGCAGATACCCCCTGGGTTTCCTGCGCGACTTTTATCTCCATCAGAAGCGGAGTGTTTCTTTCGAGTTTTTCGTCGAGAATCAGCCCTATGCCGCGCGTGGAAATATCCCGGCTCCTTGATTCGCGCATTGAATGGTTTACGCTGTAGCGCACATCCAATTCCGCGTTATGCCGCACAACTTTGCGCCTGTTGGCCCCGTTCCAGTATGATCTCAGACGCACAAGATGGCTGGTCCGTTCCCTGTGTTTCCGCTCATCGATGATCAGCGTCAGCAGTATCATCGCCATAATCGTTATGATCAGGATTTCCAGGATTATCACCGCTATACCTTGCTTGCCACGTAGGCTTTTATTGTTTCACGTTCCTTGCTGGAGAGGTTATCGAAAAAAATAGCTACGTCATAATGAAGGACCTTGCCGTTCTCTATCACGGGGTGCTCGCGCACGACCACTCCGTCTGTCTCTATCTTGCACTGTCTCTTCCTGTCATCACCTTTGACGGGCAGCATCAGGATCACCTTCACCCTGGACATCAACGGGACCTCCCTGTCAACCTTGCAATAGACGCCCGAGGCGGAAATATTAAGACTTTGACTGATAGCCGATTTAAAACTATCTGTCCCGACCTTAAGCGACACCTTATCGTCCGCTATCCGCGGGTATATACGCCTTTCATTATCGAGAGCCATAAACATCCTCCTTCCTGCGTCAATCAGCCTGGCGGCCAAGAAAATTTCCTGCCCCCCATAAGATGCGCATGCAGGTGAAATACCTCCTGGCCCGCATCCCTGTCACAGTTTATAACGAGCCTGTACCCGGAGCCGTCAATGCCGGCTATCCGGGCTATCTTGGGAATAACGTTCAGCATATGATTCATAACCGGCATATCACCCTCCGCTACATCCTGAAACCGTTCTATGTGGCGTCTGGGGATTACAAGAATGTGCACAGGCGCCTGCGGCTTGATGTCATTGAACGCAAGCACGACATCATCACTGTACACTATCCCGGCCTTGATTTCCCCTTCAGCGACTTTACAGAATATGCAGTCATCCATATCAATATTATAGTAAAGAAGCCCTCTGCTTGTCCATACTATTCTTGGCCGGCACGCACGGTATTTGTGAGCGTGCCTATTTGTTCAATGCTTACGGAAACCGTATCCCCCGGCCCCATCGGGCCGACACCTGGAGGCGTACCCGTAGAAATGATATCACCCGGAAGAAGCGTCATAACATTCGACACAAAGCTCACGATCTCAGCCGGCCCGAATATCATGTTGCCGGTGTTTGAAAACTGCCGCCGCCTGCCGTTCAGCGTAAGACAAATATCGAGCCCCGAAGGCCGGATACCTGTCGTCACACAGGGGCCCACCGGGCAAAAAGTATCAAACGATTTGGCCCGCGTCCACTGGCCGTCCATCTTTTGTATATCCCTTGCAGTAACATCGTTAAGACAGGTATACCCCAGTATATATTTCGCGGCCGATCCGGGACGGATGCGGCGGCAAACCTTTCCTATAACAACGGCCAATTCGGCTTCATAATCAAGCCTGCCGACCCATCCGGGATAGATTACGGCACCCATGTGACCGATAAGCGAGCACGGCGGTTTAAGGAATATCACGGGCTCCCCGGGAATGGCCATACCGAGCTCTTCGGCGTGATCCCTGTAATTCAGGCCGACCAGGACTATCTTTGATGGCTCCACGGGACATTCAAATCTTACACCCCGGACATCGTAAGGAGCGGATTTGCGGATTCTGAAGGCGGAATATGGATTGCCTCGCATCACGTGGATTTTACCGTTATTCTCCACACCGTATTGCGGTCTTTTCAGGCCCGGTACTAGAAAGCGGACTATGTTCATTTTGACATTAGAAAGGTGTAACGCAGTAAAAATAATACGCTGAAAATATAAATAATAGGGTCGACATCTCTGCCCTTTCCGCAAATCAACTTAAGGCAGGAATACGATATGAACCCGAACGCGATCCCTTCCGTTATGCTGAAACCGCAAAACGGCATAACCGTTATGGCGAGAAACGCCGGTATCGATTCGGAATAATCATCCCATTTAATCCCCTTGACGCATGTCATCATCATGCAGCCCACGATGATAAGGGCGGGCGCGATTACAGGATAAAGCATGGTCCCGTCAGGCATCTTATACCCCGATCCGATCATGGAGACAATCGGCCTGAAAAAAATGGCAGTCAGCATGAGCATGCCGGTCACAATCGCGGACAACCCGGTCCTGCCGCCCTGCGACACGCCTGCGGCGCTCTCGATATAACTGGTAACAGTCGAAGTCCCCATAACCGCGCCCGTACTCGTCGCGAGGGCATCCGCGAAAAGGGCCTTTTCCGCTCTCGGAAGCTTGCCTCTTACCAGCAGCCCCGCCTTTTCGCCCACGCCTATCAGCGTGCCCACGGTATCAAACAGATCAAGGAAAAAAAACACAAAAATCACTTCAAGAAATCCGGCATGAAACAGCCCTGTAAAATTAAGTTTAAGGAATGTCGGGGCCATTGACGGGATACTGCTGAAAATACCCGAATATTTCACGATGCCGGTAAATGCCCCGGCTGCCGACGTTGCCAGTATACCGATAAGGATCGCGCCCCTCACCTTTAAGGCCATGAGGCACGAAATTACCGCGAGGCCTCCCAGCGATAATAACACAGGCGGCGAATTCAATTTTCCCAATGCGACATATGTAACCGGATGCCCCACGGTTATGCCGGACCACTCAAATCCGACAAGCGCAATCAGAAGCCCGATCCCTACCGCAATGGCATTCCTTAGTGATACCGGCACTCCGTTTACTATCCGCTCACGCATACCGAAAAATGAGCAAACCATGAATATGACGCCCGAAATAAATGTTGCCCCTAACGCTGCCTGCCACGGCCTGACAGGACATGACTGGCCAAGTATCGGGGCCAGGACCGGACAGGCAACAAAAACAAAATACACGTTATGCCCCATGGCGGGGGCCAGCGCTATGGGATAATTAGCGATAAATCCCATGGCAAAACACCCGATGGCTGCCGATACGCATGTTGCTACCATAACGGCGTTAAAATCCATGCCGCACATGGATAGAATGGCCGGCTGGACAAAGATTATATACGCCATGGTCACGAATGTCGTGACCCCGGAAAGAATTTCTGTTTTAATTGTCGAACCGGAGGCCTGTATGCGGAAAATGCTGTCTACTACATTGCCCCGTTTATTTGCCATTGGCCTTATCGCCGGCGGCTTCGGAAGATTTCTTTCTGTCATCCTTCCAGCACCCCTTGCAGCAATAGTATTTCATGTTGCGGTAATACCATTTGTTCTTCAGGGGCTTATTGCAAACCGGGCAATTCGCGGGTTTTTCGGGTACTGGGGACTCGGTTTTTTTTGGTTCCTTTTTGTCGGGCTTGCCGGCCGCATCAGTTTTAGCCTCCGGGGCTTTTACCTGCTCGGCTGCCGGCCCCGCGCTTTCAGGCTCCTTTTGGGGTTCGGCATTCCCGGCTTCAGCCGTCTTCTGCGTTTCGGCATTCTCGGGCTTAGGCGCTTCCTGGGCCTCATCCTTTTCTTGTTTCTCGATTTTATCCTGCATTTCATCGCTCATACTCG
Source organism: Candidatus Omnitrophota bacterium (assembly GCA_043822175.1). Taxonomy (GTDB): domain Bacteria; phylum Omnitrophota; class Gorgyraeia; order JABMRN01; family JABMRN01; genus JBDRBZ01. The sequence goes on along the minus strand of JBDRBZ010000176.1, from coordinate 5,115 downwards.
ATACTCTCCTTCCGCGTTATTTATGTGCCTGTACTCCCTAAACTATCTTCCTGTCGCGTATCCATTCATCATAAACGTATTCTAAAAGTTTTGCCTTATCAGATCCGTTGATTTTCGTAAATTTAACGCCGGTCTTATACCCGCCGCCGTCTGCCTTCTCTGACCATGCCACCTCACCGGCAGCAAAGACCGGCATATTGTCCCCCGGTATTGTCATCTCCAGCTCCAGCTTGGTTCCCTTCCCCATAGGTTGATCAGTAGTAATCCCGGCACCTTCCTTGCTCAAATCCCTCAGCCGCATCCTGACACGCTCTGCCGAAGCATCCACAACCTTGCATAAGACATCAAACACCGCCTGAAAACGCATAAATTTTCGTCGTTCTGTCATTTCATGGCCTTTCTTCGTGTTTATCGCGTAACGTCCTGCCTTGAGAAATTGTAACGCTTGGTAATTATACTACTATCCATTCATAAGATCAACAGAAAAGGCAGCGCAAAAAAAAAGAGGGGGGCATCGTATATGCCCCCCTCTTGTAATGTGTATATCTAATTGTATTTATTATTTGCTGAATACGTACTCGGGCTCAAGCACCGGTGCGTAATCCTCAGGTATCGGGAACGGGAATGTCACTGTCTCATATACGCCAGCACCCGTCCTTACGATCGTCATTCCAATACCCTTCGCCAAGCCGATTGTCAGTCCGGAAAACACATTGTCCTCTACGCTCGTGTCATATATGTTTTTCGGAAGCTCTACCCAACCGGTCACGATGTTCGCCAACCCCCTCATAAGCTTCTTGCCAGGATCCTGCGCATAGCATGAAGTGGCAAAGCAGAATATCGTCATGATAGCAATTACCGCGATCAATTCTTTTCTCATGTTCTTTCACCTCCTTTTAACGTTGATATGTAACATCCAGGCGCAAGTATATCACACCTAAGCGCCTTTGTCAAGCGGCGGTTCCGCCTTTCTTGAGTATGTCCTCAACGACACTCAATATTCTTGTAATGTCTTTTTCGCTTATTTTAGCAAATTCTATGCCCGTATCATAAGCTAAGCCGCTGTCACCCGCTGCCCTCTTCTTCACAACCCACACGACCGTACCCAGGCATTTTATCGCGGGCATATTGTCATCCAGATCCAGTTCAAGCTCAACATCCTGAAATAGGCCGAGGTCACGCTCGATCATGACACAGATGCCGCCTGCTCCGATATTTTCCGTTTGCGTAATGATTGTCTGAGGAACCGCCTTCTGCCTGATGTGTATCCTGCAGGCATAATTAGCCCTCGGGAATTTCCTTCTGTTTATCCCGTCCCACATGTTAACCTCCTGGAAAAATTATACATAATAGGGAGGCAATATGCAAGAAATATTTGTCTGATTGCACAATGACTTGACAGGCGCACAGCCCAGGCGTTATACTGATTATATCATGTATAAGGAATTTTACCGGTTACGCGAACGCCCATTCAGCATTACGAGCGATCCGAATTTTCTTTTCTTTTCGAGGACTCATCGCGAGGCGATGAGCCACATGCTCTTCGGGATCAGGGAGCGGAAAGGCTTCATCGCGATAACCGGCGAGATAGGCACGGGTAAAACAACCCTCTGCAAGGCCGTGCTTAACGAACTCGGCGAAGCCGCCCGTACGGCTTACATCTTTAACCCCAGCCTCTCAGGTGTCCAGCTTATGGAAAACATCCTGGAAGATTTCGGCGTCGCGCCCGTGCGCAGAAACAAGGGCGCGATGTTTAAGCAGTTAAACCTCTTCCTTATAGAAGAGCTGTCTGCAGAGCGCAACGTGATCCTGATAATAGATGAGGCCCAGAATCTCAAACAATCCCTTTTTGAGCAGATCCGCATGCTTTCAAATCTTGAAACAGAAAAAGAGAAACTTCTGCAGATTGTGTTTGTCGGCCAACCGCAGCTTACGGCAAGACTGAATTCACCCGCGCTCACACAATTGAAACAGCGGATCGCCGTCCGGTATCACCTCGCGCCCCTTGACAGGGATGAGATTGGCCAGTATATATACCACAGATTAAAAGTAGCAGGCTCTTCCGATAACATTATTTTCACGCCCGAGGCACTTGAGGTCATCGCGACATACTCCTCAGGCCTGCCGAGAGTCATCAACATAGTCTCGGACCGCTGCCTGCTGCACGGATACGTAAAAGGGACCATGCATATCGACGATGACATTGTCCTGAAAAGCATTTCAGAAATCGAAGGCGTTGAATACAGAGCCAATGTTGCCGTAGCACAAAGGTAAAAAAAACCATGAGCGTAATCACTGATGCGCTAAAGAAAGCCGAACAGGAAAAACAGATTAGATCAAAAGTCCCCGCCTCTGCCGATGCGGCGCTCGCGGCCGCGGCCCACCCGCCCGAAGAAACTCAAATCAGGGTGGCAGGATCGGCGGGCAGGAATACGCATATCAAATATACCGCAATTTTCCTTATGCTGTTTGCGGCAGCGGTCATCATATACGTCAATCTCTCCGCGCCCGGAGGTAACGTGACTGCCGTAAAGAGCGTTCATCATGATGAAGAGATGTCAGCACCCGGTACGCCCCAGGCTTCTTCCCGGCAGGATTTGCGGGAGGCCGCGGCAACCGGCCTTCAGCATGCAAACCACGCCCGGGAGCCAAACAGGCCGGCTTTGGATACACGCGGTATTTCACTCAGCGGTATAATGAGTTCGGGCACAGGTTATATCGCCTTTATAAACAATCAGATGGTTCGGGAAGGCGAGATGATTGACGGTTTCCGCGTTACAAAAATTGAACTGAAACATATTGAGGTCGAAAAGGACGGCGACATCGCCGCCATACGCCTGACACGTTGACTCCCGGAACAATTATCTCGAAGGCGACAGAGCGGCCCTTATATCTGCGGGTATTCTGACGGGTTTCCCTTTCCGGTCAGTAAATACATGCACCGTTTCCCCCTCCGCCGAAACGGTTCCGTTCGCTATTACCCTGTAGGTGAACGTAATAGACGTGTTTCTAATATCCACCACCGATGTCTCCACCCGAACAGTATCATCATATGTTACGGGTTTCTTATGACGGCAAACCGCTTCAACAACCATAAGGCACAGATGTCTTTTTTCCTCGATATCCCTGTAAGCAAGGCCCAGTGACCTGAAAAATTCCGTTCTGACCACCTCAAACCAGACAAAATAATTAGCGTGATATACGACCCCCATGCGGTCGGTCTCCGCATATCTGACTCTGATACTGACAGCGTAGGGCGGCATGTTCATATTTTCAGGCGGGAGACTTGTATGTGGAATCCGCCGATCTCCAGTTTTTCCCTCAGAATAAAGCCGTGCTTGCCTATAAGCTTCATCGCGTTATTCATGCGGTCAGTGGCGCGAAAGACTATCTCTTTATACCCGTTATCCCTGCAGAACCCCACGGCCGCCTCCACAAGGCTCGAGCCTATGCCTTTACGCCGTTGTTCGGGCGCGACAAAAAGCCGCCTCAGAAGAGCGGTCTTGTCGGAATCGCACTTTATGCCAACGGTGCCCACAATTTTTTTATTTTTTTCGAACACGAAAAACGCGTTCCGGCCCCCGCTGTATGTTTCGGAAATGCTGTAGATATCGCTGTCCGCATACGCGTTCTTGTCAAACGGATATTCTTTGGTTAATATCGACAGCACGAGGTCCTTAACGCCCTCGCTGTCTTCCGGCTTAAAACGCCTGACCATAATACACCTCCCGCCTGCCCGCTATCCCGTGGATTCGCGGATAACAGATATGATCGATTTTGAGGAAACACCCTCTCTGGTTATGACCCTGCCTATCCTGACAGGCACCACGAAACGGTTTTTGCCTGCGACAAATTTTTTGTCATACTCAAGGGCAGACATCATCGACGGCTCATCCGACCTCCTGATGCTTGATGGAAGGCCTGCCTTTTCTATCACGGAAATAATCCTATTAACCGTTTTTCTGTCCGTCAGCCCCATGCGCAGGGAAAGCCGCGCGGCCATTACCATGCCTACAGCGACGGACTCCCCGTGGGTGTGCCCGCGCGAATAGCCGAACGCCGTCTCAATAGCGTGCGCGAACGTGTGCCCGTAATTGAGGGCGACCCTCACCCCTGAGACATCAAATTCATCCTTGGAAACACAGCCTGCCTTGATCGAAGCGCATCTTGAAACAACATATTCAAGCAGAGCCCGCTTACCTTTCAATACGTCCTGCATGCGTGATTCCAGCAACGCAAAAAAACCAGCGTCTTTTATGACACCGTACTTGATGACCTCGGCCATACCGTTTCGCATCTCTCCTGCAGGCAGAGTGGACAGAAAAGCGAGGTCAGCCACGACAGCCGAGGGCTGATAAAACGCGCCCACAAGATTCTTTGCCTGCGGCAGATCAATGGCAACCTTACCCCCGATAGAAGAATCCACCTGCGCGAGAAGAGTCGTCGGCATCTGCACATAAGGCACACCCCGCCTGTATGTCGCTGCCGCGAATCCGGCCACATCCCCGACAACCCCTCCGCCCAAAGCAATCACGAGCGGAGCGATTCCTTTTCCGATCGCCGATAGGCGCCGAATAATATCGGCGTACGTCGCGAAAGACTTTGCGCGTTCCGAATCAGGCAACAACATTACCTCGGGCCTATCCCCTTTACGGCCTATTGACCCGATAAGCCGAACCCCTCCCACAGCCTTCATTATCTTCCGGTTGGTAACGACAAGGATAGGCCGGTCAAGAAGGCCTTTCGGCACAATACTCCTCATTCTCCCCGACACGCCCCTGCCGATGTGTATATCATATGACCGCTTGCCGAGATTGACATGTATCTTCTTCATGATTTACAGTATAGCACAACATGCCGTCACATTAAACGACAAATTTCCGCAAGTGCAACAGCCCTGACGCTTGCGGGGCCAGGCCAGAGTTCGCAAAATGCCCTGTCCTCAATCTGCAATCTATTTAACACCAGATGATCTTAAGTTGAGACCGTTGAAAAACCCCTGTTACTGAGCCACTTTTCGCTCCGTCGGAAAAAGGCGATTTCTCCGGCGAGAAAACAGTGTTAAACCGCTACTATTTGTGGTATACTCTCCGTAGTAATCCAAGGGAGGTATGC
>JBDRBZ010000175.1:0-13636 GCA_043822175.1 Candidatus Omnitrophota bacterium | reverse complement strand
AGATAGCGCCCATATCGTGCCTCCTGGCAAGCGTCTTTCTTCTGGGAAATCTTAACAGGCACAATGAGATCACGGCCCTCAAGGCGAGCGGCATCGGGCTTATGAAAATAATGCGGCCCATATTTGTAGGGGCCGTATTGGTGGGGATCTGCATCTTCATATTGAGCGAGAGGGTCGTGCCGTATACAATGCGCATGGCCAACAAGATAAGGTATGAGGACCTGGAAGTCGGGAAAAGGGGTTCCTCAAAAGTCATGTCAAACGTGGCCATTTACGGCCGGGGCAACAGAATAATTTTCGCGAAACAATTCGATTTCGAGAGGAACACGCTGGATGACGTCATCATACATTACTATGACGAGAAAGAGGCCGTCCTGAGAAAAATATCCGTCAAGAAGATGTCATGGGAGAATAAGCGGTGGGTCGGCACGGACGTGGTCATTTATAACATAAATAAAAAAGGGGAATTCCTGGGCACGCCCGAAATAGCCGAACGCAAGATAATATCGCTCAATGAAACCCCCCTCGATTTCATCAACAATCAGTGGCAGCCCCAGTACATGAGCTACGGACAGCTCAAGAAATACCTGACCGTATTCCTCGGAGGGAGCATGCTCGCCAAAAGACGCTTCAGCGTGGATTTAAATTATAAGGTCGCTTTTCCGTTCTCGTGTCTGGTTATGATACTGGTGGCTTGTCCTTTTACGCTTGTAACCGCAAGGGGGGCGGCCCTGCTCGGCATGGCCAAGGGGATCATAATTGCGCTGACCTACATTCCCCTGCTCGCGATCGGATTGGCCCTGGGGAAAGGCGGCACCCTGCCGCCATTTCTGGCGGCCTGGCTGGCTAATATCGTACTGGGCGGGCTCGGGTTATACCTTACCGTCAAGCATTAAACCGGCTGGACTAGTCGTCGCCCTCACCGTCGAGATGGACACCGTCGCCTTCATCACTCACCTCAAACTTCAGAGGTTTTGACGGCGCGTATTTAAGAACAAGATCTTTCGTGTCCTTAATGTTCAGCTTATTGAACAGAAAGCCGAACTTCCGCCCTATGTCGGCGGTTATATTTTCCTTAACATCATCCGGCATGCCGAGTATGTCTTTCTTAAACGGACCGAGCGCCTTCTTGCGCGCCTTATATATAAACTGGTCCTCGGTCTGCCCTTCCTTTTTCTCATCGGCCGCGTTGACCTTAAGCCACTCATACATCTTCTGTCTTAAATCCTGAGGGAAACGCCCGCTTTCGTACATCATGTTCTGGAACTGAGTCGCCAGATGGACTTCGGCCGCTTCAACCTCGGCGAATTTACCGAAAGCGTCGTCGGGCAGGGTCGACGCGCCATGCTGCACCGCGCCGGCCATGCCGAAATCGTCTCTGGCTATTTTTGAAAGCGCCTTTAACGTGTCGAAATCCAGCTTCACCTTGGCCACCGTGCCGTCCGGAAGGACAACGCCCCCGTGAGCCGTACCGGTCTGTATGCTGATCTTGCTTATGCCGGTTTTGCCGCTGCCGACAATACCACGGTACCCTTTCATGAAGGCGCTCAGCTCCTCAGGCGTGGAGTTCTTACCCCCTACCTCGCCTATCTCCCCGCCCACCGAGACATTCACGCCGGCAGGCTGTACTTTGCGTATATACTCCGTCATTTCGGCGCACATCTCGTAATTCAGCTTCTGCTGCTCCAGGATCGAGCTTTTTGTCAGGTCCACCAATGTCGATGAATCAATGTCAATGTTCAGGAATCCCGAGCTCACAGACTCTTTTATAAGCGCCTTGATCGCCTCTATCTCCTTGCCCGGGTCAGCTTTAAATTTTTTCGCGTTAAACTGAAAATGGTCGCCCTGTATGAATACCGGCCCCTTGTACCCCTCGCTCAGGGCCGCCGCAAGGCACATGGACGCAAACTCAATGGGCTTCTGATCGGTATAACCCATTTCCGATTTGGCGATCTCGAAGATAAACGCGCCGGCGTTTATCTCCCTTGCCGCCCTGAAAATAGCCGACGCCAGATAAAACGTCATGGACCTCAGGTTTATGGCCGGGACCGTAAACCCGTGAAATTCCCCCCGGCCGCGGGCCATGTAAAAATCATTGATACTGTAGGGATACACTCCGGCGTCATGCGCCATCGTGAAAATATCCCCTGCTATTTTTTTCTTGTCATCGAGCGAACCGGCAAGCGCCAGCTCAATAGCTTTCTTTTCCACAGCCTTATTCATGCTGACCTCCTTTTTGACCTATATGGCCATTATCTTCGTGAGCCCGTAAAGATGCTTCTCGAGGCGCAGCTTTCTCGGGTCCCTGCCGCAAGCCCTGGTAAACGGCACAAATTTAACCTGATGACTCTCTACCCCGACCATTTTATCGGTCTTCCCTTCCACAATCCCCCTGACAGCCGCCGCGCCGAGCACGGTAGCGAGGATCCTGTCCGTGGCAACCGGCACACCACCCCTCTGCACGTGGCCGAGCACGACATTCCTCACCTCAAGGCCTGTATTCTCATGGATTACGGAGGAAACGTCCTGCGCGTTGGAAACGCCCTCAGAAACCACTATGATCCAGCTTATCTTCCCCCTCGCATGCCCTTTCTTGATATCGTCGCACATATCCTCGACGCTGTAGTCATTACCGGGAAAAAGTATATCCTCCGCCCCGCCGGCCAGTCCCCCGTGGACCGCCAGATACGCCTCTTTTCTTCCCATTACCTCAACGACGAATATCCTCTCCATGCTGGTCACGGTATCCCTTATCTTGTCTATGGCGTCGAGGGCCGTATTCAGGGCGGTCGAACACCCGACGGTATAATCAGAACCGCTAACATCGTTGTCGATCGTGCCGGGCACGCCTATCACTTTTATCTTGTGTTCCCTGTAGAGAACATGAGCGCCCCTGAAAGACCCGTTACCCCCGATCACGACAAGCCCTCCTATACCGCGTTTCCTGAGCTGGCGGTATGCCCTGACACGGCCTTCCTTTGTCATGAACTCCTTGGAGCGGGATGTCTTTAGAATCGTACCTCCCTTGCCGATAATGTTAGAGACACTGCGGGCATCCATTCTCATGAACTCCCCGGCTATAAGCCCTTCATACCCCCTCATCACGCCGAATATCTCAAGGTTGGCGTAAACCGCGGTCCGGACAACACTCCTCACGCAGGCATTCATTCCCGGAGCGTCTCCGCCGCTTGTAAGCACCGCTATCCTCTTCATAATAACTTCCTCCCCCTCAGAACAGAAAAAAACTCACGTGCCCAGTTGCCAGCTGTCGAGATAACGTTTCTGTTCCTCGGTCAATTTATCGATTTTGACGCCCAGCGCCTTTAACTTCAGGCGCGCTATCTCCATGTCAACAGGCTTCGGTATGGTATAAACCCTGCGCTTTAGCCGGCTGGCGTTATTTACCAGGTACTCGGACGCCAGGGCCTGGTTGGCAAAACTCATGTCCATCACATTCGCGGGATGCCCTTCGGCCGCCACGAGATTTATAAGCCTGCCGTCGCCCAAAAGGTTCAGCCTTTTGCCGTTTTTCAGCGTATACTCACGCACAAACTGCCGGACCTCGCGTTTCTTCCCTGACATTTTCTCAAGGGCCGGGATGTCGATCTCCACGTTGAAATGCCCGGAGTTGGCGATAAGCGCGCCGTCTTTCATACGCTCAAAATGCTCTTGCCTTAACACATTTATATCGCCCGTAAGGGTGACAAATACGTCGCCGTACCCTGAGGCTTCTTTAAGCGCGGTCACGCGGTAACCGTCCATTACCGCTTCAAGGGCCTTCAGCGGGTCCACTTCGCAAATAGTGACGATCGCGCCCATGCCCCTTGCCCTCATGGCCACACCGCGGCCGCACCAGCCGTAACCGCATACCACGAAATTCGCGCCTGATACGAGAATATTGGTGGCCCTGATTATGCCGTCAACCGTCGATTGCCCGGTGCCGTACCTGTTATCAAACAGGTGTTTTGTGTCAGAATCGTTTACCGCTACAACGGGAAAAAGCAGCTCGTTCGATTTTTCCAGGCTTCTCAGCCTTATCACGCCTGTGGTCGTTTCCTCGGTGCTGCCTATGATGGTGCGCGCCAGGTCGCGCCTGGTCATATGTATGGTCGACACAAGATCAGCGCCGTCATCCATAGTGATCTCGGGCTTAGGATCAAGGCACTGGTTTATATGGCGGTAATACGTCTTTTTGTCCTCCCCGTTTATCGCGAATACGGCGACATTGTCGTCCCTGACAAGCGAAGCGGCCACATCATCCTGGGTGCTGAGGGGGCTAGAGGCGCACACGTATACCGTGGCCCCCCCGGCTTTAAGCGTCCGGACCAGGTTAGCCGTTTCAGTTGTAACGTGCAGGCACGCCGCCAGCTTCAGGCCCTTAAGCGGTTTCTCTTTTGAAAAACGCTCCTTTATAAGGCCCAGGACCGGCATGTACTCATTGGCCCAGTCTATACGCTGTTTCCCTTTTTTAGCCAGTTTTATGTCCTTGATATCATATTTCATCTCTCTGCCTTTCTGTTGTAAATCAGGCGCATTTTTTGAGCGCCTCTGCCTTATCGATTTCCTCCCACGGGAAACCTTCATTTTCACGTCCGAAATGCCCGTAAGCCGCCGTCTTTCTGTAAATGGGCCTCCTCAGCTTAAGGTGATTTATGATCCCCTTCGGGGTAAGGTCGAAATTTTCACGTACTATCTTCACGATCTTCTCATCACTGATTTTGCCCGTGCCGAAGCTGTTTATCATAATGCTCACGGGTTCGGCTATCCCGATGGCGTACGCAAGCTGTATCTCGCATCTTTTCGCCAGTTTAGAGGCGACTATGTTCTTGACCACGTAGCGCGCCATATACGAGGCTGACCTGTCGACCTTTGTGGGATCCTTGCCGCTGAAGCACCCGCCTCCGTGGCTGCCCACGCCGCCGTAAGTATCGACTATGATCTTCCTGCCGGTTACACCCGTATCGCCCATGGGGCCGCCGACCTCAAACCTGCCAGTCGGATTAACGTAGATCTTGACATCCCTGGCCATGAGCTCCTTGGGTATGACATGCCCTATGACCAGTTTCTTCATATCAGCCCTTATGTCGCTCATCTTGGCCTTCGCGTCGTGATGGGCGCTGATGACCACCGCCGTGACCTTATGGGGTTTGCCGTCTATATACTGTACGGTCACCTGGCTCTTTCCGTCAGGTCTTAAGTAGTCCACTATTTTTTTCTTCCTGATTTCCGCAAGGCGGCGGGTCAGCTTGTGCGCCAGCGAAATAGACAAAGGCATCATCTCCCTGGTTTCGTTGGTCGCGTACCCGAACATCATCCCCTGGTCGCCCGCGCCTCCCGTATCCACCCCCAGCGCTATATCAGGCGACTGTTTCTGGATAGCGGTCATGATGCCGCAGGTAAGATAGTCAAATCCGTATACGGCGTGCGTATACCCTATTTCCTTGATGGTTTCGCGCACTACCTTGGGGATATCGACGTATGTGGATGTGGTAATCTCCCCGGCCACTATAGCCAGTCCTGTCGTGACAAGCGTCTCACAGGCCACCCTGCCGTTAGGGTCACTCTTATAAATCTCATCCAGAACAGCGTCCGAGATCTGATCGCACACCTTGTCCGGATGCCCTTCGGTGACGCTCTCCGAAGTCAGAAGATAATTCGCGTTCCTCATGTTCTCTTCCTTTCTGTTTTCATTTCGCTTTTTCCCTGTATTCCCTGTCCGCCTTTTCCAGGGACTTCTGGTCGCCTATATCGTACCATCTGCCCCGGAACACATATCCGTAAACTTTTTCCCTCTCGCTCAGCCATTTAACGAAGTTGCCCGGCGCGTCTTTGGGCCGGCCGCTTTTCATGTATTCCCCGAGAAGGGCTACTTTCTCCCTGGGGTAGTAATAAATAGCGGTCGCGGCCAGCGTGCTCCTGGGTTCCCTGGGTTTTTCCTGGAAATCCTCCACCTCGCAGGACCCCTCATTCAATATGACGATACCGTAGAGGCTCGCTTTCTTAAGGTCCTGCACATCATATAACGCCAGTGACGCGGAAGGACTTTTTGATCCGGCAAAACCCACAAAAAGAGAAAGGTCAAAATCAAACAGGTTATCGCTGCCCATAACCAGGAGGTCATCCGCCGCGCCCATCCTGTCCACCGCATACGCCATATCCCCTATGGCGCCGAGCCGCGTCTCGTTTGATGCGGTTTCGTCATCGATGACAACGACCTTTTTACCGCTGAAAAACCCTGCGTCTTTTTCTTTAACGACCCAATCGGAAAAATCCCGGTAAAACCTGTGGTTTGTCACTATATACGCCTCGTCGCATCCGGCCACGTGGAAGATCTTGTCGATAATGCGCCCTATCATTGTCCGACCGCCTACCTCGAGCAGCGCCTTTGGCTTGTTCAGCGTCAAAGGATACAGCCGGGTCGCATATCCTGCGCAAAGCAATAGCGCTTTCATTTTGCCCTCCCGGCAAGTTTTTTCTTGAGATATGAGATCCTGGTCACGGGCGTCGGATCGACTCCGTTCATCATGGATAAATAAAAACTCACGAAATCGCCGATATATATCGCCGACATTATTCTCTGAAGCAGCTCCGACCCCTTAGAGCCGGCCTCCACGACTATGCAACCGCTTTCCCCGATTATATCTTTTGTAGCCGCCATCCTCTTCATTATCTCCGGGCCCTCGCCTTTATCCCTGATAAAGACAGCCGCGGCTTTCTTCAGTATGTCAGGCGGCTTCTGCCACCCCTCTATCTCGTTGTGATTCATCTCCGATAACACATGGCATGTCGCAAGAACCTTGGAATTTTCAGCGAGCTGACCGCGCCATCTGAGCGCCACGGATTCCATATGCGCTGAAGTGTATATAACCGGCAGCCTCCCGTATATGCGCGAAGCGATGCCCACCGCGGCATTGGGCCCGGCAGTATGCCCCAGATCACCCTCAACAAGTTTCCTAAGCGTGGAAATCATCCTCTTTATCGGACCTGTTTTATCCGCGACAATCCCCATCCTTCCCAGCACTGTCAGAGCCGGCAGCATGCTGTACCCCAGGGCCGAGCGCGGCGGCTGGCCACCCGGTATAAGGATAAGCATATCCCGGTTTTTCCTGGCGATCTTTTCCGCTTTCCCGCCCGAAGTTGTCACTATTATATCCGCCCGCTTCCGCACAGCCTCCCTGTAGACACTGAGCGTCTCCTCCGTATCACCCGAATAACTTGTAATAAAAACAAGCGTATTTTTACCGACAAACCCGGGCAGCGTGTAATCCTTAACGACCGTAAGCGGGACACGGGCTTCCCCCGCGAGATAATCTTTTATTATACTGCCCCCTATGCCAGAACCGCCCATGCCCGCGAAAACTATATCCGCGTACTTCCTCCTGTAGCGGCCCGGCACCTCTGCCCGTTTACCTGTTGCAAGGGCCTTATCGCATTGCGACGGGAATGACTCAAGAAGGCCGAGCATATTTTCCCTGTCAAATCTTTTTATAAGCCCTGCGTTGATCGCTTTCAATTTCATATAGCGTGTTTTTATCATCCGACTGTTCTATCACTCAAGGGTCACGGCAAGGTCCGGAATGACTTCCATGAGCTTCTGCTTAGCGAACGCCTCTATTTCTCCGGGAGTCGAGAGGGTTAGCGCCTGTTTGGCCACCTGTTTCGCCTGTTCATACGTGACCGCCCTGATAATCCTTTTCACTTCGAGAATATTGACCGGGGACATGCTGAAATGATCCAGGTCCAGCCCCAGCAGTATCATTGTCATGAGGATATCGCCGGCCATTTCCCCGCACATGCCTGTCCATATATTTTTGGCATGGCCGTTATCTATTATAAGCTTTATCATGCGCAGCACCGCAGGGTGCGCCGGTTCGTAGAGATACGCTATCTTCTCGTTCACCCTGTCCACGGCAAGGGAATACTGTATCAGGTCATTGGTCCCTATGCTGAAAAAATCCACCTCATCCGCTATGATATCGCTCGTCAGCGCCGCCGACGGCACCTCTATCATGGCGCCGACCGCTATATCCTTATCAAACCGTATGGATTTGGCGCTGAGCTCCTCTTTTACTTCATCGAGCATCGCGTTCGCTTTCCTTAACTCGTCTACCCCGGAAATCATGGGATACATTACTTTCAGGTTGCCGTGGGCCGAGGCCCTGAGTATGGCCCTCAACTGCGTCTTGAAGATATCCGGTCTTGCCAGGCAGAACCTGATGGCGCGCCAGCCCATGAACGGGTTCATCTCCCTCGGCACGTGCAGGTTCGACAGAAACTTGTCCCCGCCCAGGTCCAGCGTCCTGATGATAGCGTATTTCGGGTAAACGCGCTCCGCCACGCTCTTGTACGCCTCGTAATGCTCGTCCTCTGTCGGCAGGCCTTTTCTGTTCATATAGAAATACTCTGTCCTGTAGAGGCCTATGCCGTCAGCCTTATGATCCAATACCGACGGGACGTCTTCCGGCATTTCAATGTTGGCGGCCAGTGTTACCCTTTTGCCGTCCAGCGTCTGGCAGGGCAGATCTTTAAGAGATACAAGGTCTTTCTCAAAGGCCGCATACCGCCGCTGATCGAGCTCATACCTCTTTAGCGTATCCAGCGTGGGGTTTACCACGACAAACCCGTGAGTGCCGTCAATTATGACCATGTCGCCGTTCTTGACGCGGCCCGTCGCCACCTCAAGCCCCACGACCGCGGGAATCTCAAGGGATTTGGCCATTATAGCGGTATGCGATGTCTTGCCCCCTATATCCGTGGCAAAGGCCATGACGTTACGCCTGTGCATAAGCGCGGTATCGGAAGGCGAAAGGTCATAGGCCACGACAACCACCTTCTCCTTTAGCGTCTCCAGCGTCTCTTTCTGCGCGCCGAGAAGGTTCCTCAGCACGCGCTTGCCCACATCGTTGATATCGCTCACCCTTTCCCTGAGGTACTCGTCATTGGTCTTGGAGAGGGCGGTCATGTATTTTTTCATCACGTCCAGGAAGACGCACTCGACCGCCAGCTGATCCTTGCGTATTCTGGTTATGACGTCATCTATGAGTATGGGGTCTTCTATTACAAGCAGATGCGCGCTGAAAATCTCGGCCTGTTCTGAACCGATTTCCTGCGATATCTTCTCCCGTATCTCCTCGAGCTCCTGGCGCGTCTTGTCAAGGGCTGCGTGGAATTTCTTCAGCTCGCCATCTATCTCATTCGCCTTTACCTTCCGGCGGGGTATGATAAATTCCTCGCTGTCAAGCAGATATGCCCTTCCGATAGCTATACCGGAGGCGGCGGGTATGCCCTTCAATGTAACTTCATCGAATTTCATTTTGCCTTCCCTCCAAAGCCGTAATCGGTATCGTTCAGGAGAAGCTGGCTCAGCTCATTTACGGCGGTTTCGGCGTCCTCGCCCTGCGCGGCTATCGTCACTACGGAACCCTTGTCAGCGGCCAGCATGAGAATGCCCATTATCGATTTGCCGTTCACTTTGGTCTTGTCCTTAGTGACGGTGATATCGCTCTCGTATTTATTGGCCGTCTGCACAAAAAGAGCGGCGGGACGCGCGTGTAAGCCTGATTTGTTCTGTATCACTACCTTTTTTTCTGCTTCCATTATAACCTCATCGGATTGTGCCGTCAGTTTATCGAAACATCCATGGATATACTTGCCGATTGCCCCTCATCAATGCATACGGGCCTCTGGACCAGGACCCTTAAATACTGATATGATTTTTCCAGACCGCCCTCGGACTCGTGCAGCGCGTATATGGGGGTGCTCCACACCCTCACATCGTCGCTGAAAAGCATGTCCAGCCTTATCCCGGTCCATTCATCGTTTACCCTGAAAGACTTCACTCTCCTGAAATCCCTGTTCCGCATGAGCGTACCGGCCATAAGCGACCAGTTCGATTCGGTGGCAAAAACCGCCCTGACCCTGCCTTTTGAAAGATTCTTTAATTTATACGAAACCGTGAATTCCGCCCTGTCATGCACCTCTATATTCTTCGACACATGCATGAGAAAACGCCTGCCGCCTATATCCATGTGCTGATTTTTCTCCAGCGACAATAACGCGGTGCCCTTATCGCAGGCAGTGCGCGACTCAAAGGGCGTCATCGACAGCTTGATAACGTTGCGGTATGAAGACCCGACAAAATCGTTCAGCCCGAATCTCCCGGTTACAAGGTAATCCGAGAAAGAATATTTCAGGCCTTCGTCATATATGAGATATTTTCTGAGCCCCCTCTGTTTGACGCCCAGTATATCCCGCACATCCACGGGCCTCTCCCTGGCGATATCCGATCCGGCCTGTACGAGGCTTTTCTTCCGCGGCTTCAAGAGCTGCGAATGATATGCCTCTTTCCTGCGCGCCAGCGTGTTGACCAGGTTGTGCGGTTTTGCCTTGCTGTCAATCTCAAAGATCTCGCCCGTATGCGGTTTTATATACAGGTCTATCGCGCTGTTTCCGGCTATGAGTTCCTCGCAGGCGTCATCATCCATATCGCATTTACGGAATTCCGCGCCCCGGCCCGGAACCGCCCGGCCGATAAGATTCTGCGCGTTTATAAGGTGCCTGTAAACCCCGGAACGCAGGTGGTTGAGGTATATCCCCCCGAAGACGCCGTGCCAGTACGCGCATCCCGCCTGAGCCATGTAGAGTTCGCGTCTTGCCTGCTCGAGTATGGATTTCTGCCTGCTGGTGGATATCCTGCGCGCGGTGTGGGCGTTTTCGACATCCTCGCTCACTCTAAGCATGCGGTTGCGCATAACATTTATTTCAGGATAGGTCTTGAAAAAATTGTAAAAATCCCCTTTCGCCCATTCTATCATCTCGCTGTAACTCGACGGAGGCACATCTATCGTTTTCCTCGGCTTAAACTTATGCAGCGCCTCGCCGAAACTGACCGTCTGGACGACCTTGCTGTTTTCCCCGAGAGCCACGAAAAACTTTTCAAGCCACTTTCTCCTGTACACCCAATCGTACGTGCGCGGCCAATAGCCGAATTTCTCCCCGTCGTCGGCGAATACAAGGCAGGTATCCTCCAGCTCCGTCGAAAGCCCTTTAAAATAGTCCATGACCTGCCTTACCCTGGAAAAAGGCATGATATAACGCAGCCTCCTGTCCCCGGCAAAGATCTTTAACCCGTTTTCCAGGCCGAAATAACCGTGTACCGGTTTTTCCGAGATTCCCGCTTTCTCCAGATGATTGTCATCGAGTATTGTATACTCAAGCCCCAGTTTACGGAAAAGGCCTGCCAGGGACCGGTCCCAGACCCTTTCGGTCAGCCATACGCCTTTCGGTATACAGCCATAATAATTTTTGATAAAAGCGGTCATGCGCTCTATCTGCCCTATTCTATCCCTCTCATTCAGGAGCGGAAGGATAGGCTCATAAAAACCTCCCGTAAGCAGCTCGACCTGCCTGCGCATAACCAGCTGTTTAAGCCTTTTAACGAACTCCGGCCTGTTTTTGTGCAGCCATTCCAGGAGGCTTCCGGAATAATGCATCGCCACCTTCACATGCCGGTATTTTTCCAGTAACGACACAAAAGGCTCGTAGCTCTTGCTGTAGGCGTCCTCAAACACCCAGCCGAAATTATCGCACGGCTGATTATTGTGCAGCACCATTAAAAGATGAATCTTGCCCATATGCCTTCCTACTGCGCGCCGAGCGCGACATCCATCACTACTTTGGCCAGCCTGAGCGGATTATGGCGCACATGATCCTTCGCGTCTATTATGTTGGCCTTTATCACGCGGCATCCCGCGTTTTTCACATTTTCCGCGTCCAGCTCCACGGGATACGCCTCTTCCCCGGCATATTTCGCCCGCAGGGCATCAGGGATCCTCCCCGAGTTTACCACCGCATAATCCAGGATCCCCCTGGATGTGTGCCCGATTATGGCGTTTATGTGATCGCTCACCCGATATCCGTCAGTCTCGCCGTGCTGTGTCATAACATTGCACACGTATACCTTTTTTACCCCGGATTTCAGGATTTCATCCGAAATGCCTTTTATCAGAAGATTAGGCATTATGCTCGTGTAAAGGCTGCCGGGGCCTATTACGATAAGATCGGCCTTCCTGATAGCATCTACGGCCTCACCGGTAGGATCACAGTTCTCCGGGCTCACATACAGCTTCGTGACAGGGCTTGCCGCATCGGGTATCTTGCTTTCACCCTCGGTAAACGAACCGTCCTTATGCTGCGCGCGCAGCACTATCTTTTCCGTAGTGGACGGGACAACTCTGCCCCTCACCGCGAGCACCTTGCTGGATTCTTTTATAGCCGTCTCAAAATCACCGGCCACACGCGTCATAGCGGTTATGAAAAGATTCCCGAAATTATGGCCCTTGAGATCCTTGCCGTCGGAAAAACGGAACTGGAAAAGCTTGCCCATAAGGTCTTCCTCATCGGCCAGGGCTACCAGGCAATTACGTATGTCCCCCGGAGGCAGCACATCGAACTCCTCCCTCAGCCTCCCCGAGGAACCCCCGTCATCGGCGACAGTCACTATCGCCGTAATATTGCTCGTATATTGTTTAAGACCGTGAAGCAGGGCCGATAAACCGTGCCCCCCGCCTATCGTCACGATACGGGGACCCTTTTCCAGTATTCTCTTGGCATATACCTTATCCACGAGCCTCGACTGCTTGCCGGGCAAAAGCGCGCCTATAAAAGAATTGACCATCCTTTTCACGCCCACGATGACAAACGCTATGCCGGACAGTATAATGACGCTCGCGAAAGTCCTGCTTGTGGTAATCTGTTCCGATATTACGATGGCAAATCCCATGGATACGAGGAGCACCCCGATAGCGGTAATAAATATCCATCTCTTAACAAGCATCCCGGGATAAAGCCAGACAATTTTTTTCATTATTGACGCCTCTGATCCTCCTCGGTAATTATCCGGATTATGTCTTTTTCATCCTTGGCGGCGCGCAGCATATCCCTGAAATATTTCTCCTTTAAAAGCCTTGATATGCGGGCCAGCGCCTTGAGGTGAGGCCCCGCCGAATCCTCAGGGGCGATCAGCAGAAAAAAGATATGCACGGGATCGCCGTCCAGCGACTCGAAATCCACCCCGTGCCGCGACAGCCCGAACGCGCCCACAAGCTCCTTCACGGTATCCGATTTACCGTGAGGGATGCCTATGCCCTTCCCTATGCCCGTAGAACCCAGTTCCTCCCGATCCTTGAGTGCCTCAATAATGTTGTCTTTCTCATTCTGCTTAAGCACACCGGCCTTAATCAGGAGCTCGACCATTTCCTTGAGCACACCCATTTTATCTCCGGCTTTAAGATCGGCCGTAACCGCTTTTTTGTTAAGGAAATCCATGACTCTCATTTACGCTACCTCCTTGAAGTGTTGATAATATAATTATGAAGACGCTTCAGAATGGAGTGGGAGACCGGGCTCGAACCGGCGACATTCACGTTGGCAACGTGATGCTCTACCAACTGAGCTACTCCCGCCAGTACCCCCACTAGGACTTGAACCTAGAAACCGTCGCCTTAAGAGGGCGCTGCTCTACCAATTGAGCTATGGGGGCTTCTTCTTCAATTAGAAATTTGTTATATTCAAAAAGGCGTGTTACGCCTTCTATCCACCCTAATATTCTATAAAGAAGGTTTATGTTGCATATATC
>JBDRBZ010000174.1:0-4861 GCA_043822175.1 Candidatus Omnitrophota bacterium | reverse complement strand
GGCTGGGTGACATTATGCGTGTCATACCCGGCCGCGAATACGCCCGAGATCTTCTTTACAAGGTACATCTCCCCTCGTTTTTTCGCGCTTTCCTTTTCCCTGGCTATGTTTATGAGAAGCTCGGCTGCGTTGGAGTCCACCACCTTCACCATGCTGTCCGTAATATGGTGCAGCACTTTCAGGAATTCTTTTGATCCGGATGTCTCTATTATTATGTCAGGCCTGCCTACGGTCAGGGTATTGGCAAGGTCTGTTGACGCCTTAATAGAAATAGATCTGGCGTAGCGCATTGCCGGGGATTCACGGTCCGCGTCGCATACCGCGGTGATCTCTATCCCGTCCATGCCTTTCAGGATATCGATCAGGGAGATTACCCTCTCATCGCCGCCGACTATGGCTATCCGTTTCTTCATCAGGCCTCCATAACACTGTCGGTTTCAGAATGCGACCCCAGTACCCTGTTTACCTCAGAGAGAAGGGACGCTATTCTTATGGGCTTTGTCACTATGCCCCGCGCCCCTGAGCGTATTGACTCCACTATCTCCGCCTCCTGCTCGCTCAACACCGTCACTACCACTATGACCGCGTCCGGGTCCATTTTGATTATGTCCTTTATCGCGTTCGTACCGGAAGTCTTCATGAGTATGTCCATCGTTACAAGATCCGGCCTGTGTTCGGCGTACAATTTAACCGCTTCTACGCCGTCGGTAGCCTCTGCCACCACATCGTGGCCGCCCTTCTCGAGCATTTCCCTTATGGTAACCCTCATGAAAGGCGAATCATCGCACACAAGTATGCGAGCCATAGTTACCTCCCTCCCAACACCCTTTTGACCTCGGCGATAAGCGCCTCAGGGCTAACGGGCTTGGTCACATAACCCAACGCCCCCGCCCTTATGCCTTCAATAACCTCTTCCTGGTTATCCTCGAGCACGCTGATGATGATAATCCTCGCTGTTTTATTCAGGGCCAGTATTTTCCTGATCGCCCCGAGCCCGTCCGGTTTCATGAGGATATCCATCGTAACAAGTTCGGGTTTAAGTTCCGCGTATTTACCGGCCGCGTCATCCCCGTTTTCGGCCTCGCCCACGATCTCATGTTTATTGTCTTTCAGTATTTCGCGGATCCTTTCCCGCATGAATTCTGAATCATCGCAGACAAGTATTCTCGCCATATATACCTCCTTATAAGGCAGCCGTTAATCCTGATCTGACACGCTTAAAACCCGCTTTATCTCCCTGCCGAGTATGTTCGGGTTTACCGGCTTTCCCACATACCCTTCGGCCCCGGCGAGTATTCCGTGTATCACCTCTACCTGGTTTCCCTGGAGTATGCTCACTATCACTATCCTGGCGGTCGTGTCAAAAGCCCGGATCCCTGTTATCGCGCTTACACCGTCCGGTTTCATGAGAATATCCATGGTAACAATGTCGGGCCTGAGCTCCTTATACTTCACCACCGCCTCATCACCGTCGCCGGCCTGACCGATAACCTCATGCCCGTTTTTTTTGAGCGCCTCGATTATGGTCTTCCTCATGAACTCTGAATCATCGCATACCAGCACTTTAGCCATCGTATTTTCCTCCTATTATTATGCGAGTGTCGCGAGGTCAAGCACCAATGCCACGCTTCCGTCTCCGAGAATGGTCGCCCCGGCGAAACCGCGGACTCCCTTAACTTCCCTTGTAAGCTGTTTTATAACCACATCCTGCTGGCTCAAAAGCCCGTCCACAACGACGCCGAACCTGTTCGTGCCTGACTCGACTATCACCACTTTCAGCTTCATATCCGGCGCCGGGCCCGCAGGCCGGGATACGCCCTGACACATGGCAAACAGCCTGTCCAGTCTTATAATAGGCAGCACCCTGTCACGGTGCAGGATCGTCTCTCGGCCCTCGATAGTCTTGATCGCGGCCCTGTCAGCGACAATAATCTCAACAACCCCTGAAACAGGTATCGCGAACGCCCTGTCACTTACTTTCACCAGAAGCACCTGTATTACCGCCGTAGTTATCGGGAGCCGCATGGTGATCTTTGACCCTTTACCCGGAACCGTCTTTATCACCAGCCCCCCGCCCAGATTGGCGGTCTTTTCCTTAGCCACATCGAGGCCAACACCCCGTCCCGAGACATCAGAAACCTGTTTACTCGTGCTGAAACCCGGATGCGTTACGAGCGCGAGCGCATCATCCTCGCTCATTAACCTGGCCGCGTCTTCCGTGATAATACCCCTCCTTATGGCCTCTTCCCTCACTTTGACAGAATTAATGCCTTTTCCGTCGTCCTCGACCTCGATAAAAACATGGCTTTTTTCGCGCCTCGCGGTAAGCGTAATACGGCCTTCCTCGGGCTTGCCTTTACCCCTGCGCTCTGCCGGGCCTTCTATGCCGTGGTCCACGGCATTCCTTAAAATATGTATAAGCGGATCCCCTATCTCATCCAGCACTGTGCGGTCAAGCTCAATATCGCCGCCTATCACGCTGAACTTTATCTTCTTGCCCTCCTGCCTGGCCAGGTCCCTGACAAGCCTCGGGAAGCGGTCGAATACCTGGCGCACGGGCACAAGCCTGGCGTTCATCACCTCATTCTGCAATTCATCCGTAAGCCGGTTCAATGTCTCGACAACACTCTTCAGGTCAGTATCCGGCAGCTTTACGCCTATTTCCGTGAGGCGCAGTTTGGATATTGCCAGCTCCTCCACCAGGTTCATAAGCTTGTCGAGCCTGGTAACGTCCACGCGCACGGTCTGGATCCTGCGCATGTGTTCGCCGGACATGATCTTTTCTTCCTGCCGCGCGGCCTGCTCGGAATCCGCGGCTTCTTTCGACACGTCCGCCCATTCGTCATTAACAGGCATCTCTTCCACTTCGACTTTTTTCACGTCAAGTATCTCGAGGGCCTTTTCCCTTACCGTATCCGGCGCTTCCCTTGTGATAAACACACACCTGAATCCACTGCCGAATTTCTCCTCTTCTATGGACTGGCTGTCAGGAAACGATTTTATGACCTCACCCACATTGTGAAGGTTCCTGAATACCATGAAGGCCCTTACGCTTTTCAGCACACACCCGTCGTCGAGCGTGACCCTTACGTGATAGCTGTGAAACCCCTGCTCCTTAACCCTCGCAAGCGTCCGTTTCTCGAATTCGTTTAAGGTAATGTCGCCCGAAACCGCTTCCTCCTCTATCTTCAGTCCTTTTATCATAGCATTGTCAAGGCCGGCGACAAGGGCGGATATGTCCTCCCCGATGTCTTTTTTCTCCTGCACCGCGAGCGTCATTTTCTCGAGTGAATCGAACGACTTGAAAAGCAGGTCTACCGTCTCAGGCGAAATTACGACGGCGCCTGCCCTCAGCTGATCGAGCAGATCCTCCATTTTATGGGCCAGCTCCGATATCGCGGTGTATCCCATGCTCGCCGACATGCTCTTTAGCGTGTGGGCCGACCTGAATATCGCGTTCAGGGCGTTACTGTCATGGGTGTCCTTCTCGAGCGCGAGCAGGTTGTGGTTCATCTCCTGCAGCAGCTCATCGGATTCCTGGACATATATTTTATGGTATTCCTCGTTATATTTCATAAAGCCGCCATTCTCTCCATTTCCTCCGCTATCCCGCCGAGGGGCAAGACCTTGTCTGCCAATCCCGCTTCCACGACGGATTTAGGCATACCGTACACAACACAGGACGACTTGTCCTCTGCCAGTATCACGCCGCCCGCCAGCTTTATGGCCTGAGCTCCCAGCGTACCGTCCGAACCCATGCCCGTAAGCACTATGCCTACTGTCTTTTCGCCGAACATTTTAGCCGCTGTTTCCATCATGATATTGGCGCTCGGCCTTACGCCTAACTGCGGCGGCTTTGAGCTCAAGACAACATGCGGGGCCCCCGCGTCACCGCCGATTTCCATATGCAGCCCGCCCCGGGCGATTATCACTTTCGCCGGTTCAATCGGCATGCGGTTATGCGCCTCGATAACGGTTATCTTTGACTGCCAGTTAAGCCTTTCGGCGAGGCTCTTCGTAAATCCTTCGGGCATATGCTGGGTAATAAGCACGGCCGCGGGCAGGTCCGCCCGAATAGCCGGTAATATCGTGGCCAGCGCCTGCGTACCGCCCGTGGAAGAAGCTATCGCGAACACACGTGAGATCGCTTTCGGCTTTCGCAGTATTTTTTCCTCTTCTCCGGCTTTTTTCGCCATGATAAGGCGTATTTTCTCGACAGGGACACCGGCGGCAAGCCTGACCTTGGCGATGATCTGTTCGCCGACTTTGCCGATATCCGGGGATATAGCGCCGCCCGGTTTTGTCACAAAATCAACGGCCCCCATTTCAAGCGCGCGGATCGTCTCTTCCGCGCCTTCGGTGGTAAAGGCGCTTATCATGACACAGGGCGTCGGCACTTCACTCATTATGTAGCCTAAAGCCGTTATGCCGTCCAGCACAGGCATTTCCACATCGAGCGTAATCACGTCGGGTTTAAGCATGCACGCCGCCTCGAGGGCCTCTTTACCGTTGCGCACAGCAGCCACAACCTCAAAATCCGGCTGGCTGTTCAGTATCTCGCTTATGCGCTTTCTCATCAGCGCGCTGTCATCGGCCGCGATTATTCTGATTTTATTGCTCACTGCGTCCTCCTTTTAGGCCTATCCTATGATCCTCTTGATTTCATCCAGGAGAACCTCTGGTTTGAAAGGCTTCACCACAAATCCCTTCGCGCCCGCGTGTATGGCGTCCACAACCATTGCCTGCTGTCCCATGGCGCTTATCATGAGTATTTTCGCGTCAGGGGCAACATTAATGATCTCCTTAACCCCGTCAAGGCCGCTTTTATCCCTCATGATAATATCCATGGTCACGAGGTCAG
>JBDRBZ010000173.1:0-4576 GCA_043822175.1 Candidatus Omnitrophota bacterium | reverse complement strand
GGCGATTTTTGTCATGTCAACCATGGAAACATCCCTGATCTTTATTTATAACAAGACACCCACATTTTTTAAGAATTCTACACTCTTGAAGCGGTTTTGTACATAGAAATCTAAAAATACCCTCATCAGTTTTTCCACTTCCATGCCCACAAGGCTTGACACCTTGACCCGCGAGACGCGGTCAAGCGGCATTTCAGCGACAGAATCGATAAAATTGACAGTGCCCGGGAGTATGGGCCTGGCGTCTTTATCCGCATCAAGGCAGCCGCCGCAGAGCACCCCGCCCCCCCTTACGCTGAAACGCGCGCGGCCGGAATCATCCACAGAGTCGCAGTTTATGCAGTGCCTTATGCGCGGCATTATGCCGAGGGCCTTAAGCAATTTTATCTCGAAAACCCTGGTGATCCGCTTAACGCTGCCCCCGCCCGAAAGGGCCTTAAGCGACCCGACGAGCAAATCATATATCGCGTCATTCCTCTCGCCTGTTTCGCATGTCCTCCCTATGAGCTCTACGAAATATGACGCGTAGCCCAGTTTCTCAAGATCCTTCCTTATCTCCGGGAAATAGTCGACCAGCTCGCACTGGGATATTATGTAAATATCCCTGTTCCTGCGCTCATAATAAGTTACCCTGTCCAGCGAGAATATCTCGAAGAGCGCCCCGAACTGCGGCTGCGGGCTCCTGACCCCTTTTATGACGCCTCTCACCCTGCCGCTTTCCCTTGTGTAGAAGTCCAGGATTAAACTCGTTTCGCGCAATTCCGTTTTCCTCAGCAGGACGCCCGGGGACTCTACTATTGACATTTTATCTATGCCTCTATTTCCTCGAAAGGGGACGCCACCGCGCCGCCGGATATGACAAGTTTCATGCCGTCCTCGACACTCATAGAGAGAAATTTTATCTCGCTGCGCGGAGTGACGAGAAATATGCCGCTGGTGGGATTCGGCGTCGTCGGCACAAATACGGAAAAGAATTCCTCATTGGGCCTCTTTGTCATGGATACCTTCCCCTCGCCGGTAACAAAGCCGATGGAATACAGGCCTTTCCTGGGATATTCAAGCAGCACCACATTCCTGAAAATGGTTTTCCCATGGCCCAGAAAAGCCGAACTTATCTGCCTTATAACCGAATATATCCGGCCGACCATGGGGACCTTGATAAATATCCTTTCCCAGATGACAAAGAACTTCCTGATCACTATTTTGTCGGCTGCCCACCCGATCACGTAAATGAGCCAGATCGTTATTATGAAAATGCCGATTTTAGCCGCGGACAGGACATAAACGCCGCCGAGATAAGGCCTTAAAAATTTGATGAGCGGGTTGAGCACCCAGCGGTTTACCTCCACGATCAGAAACCGCATTATGATAAACGTGGCGAGTATCGGGACAATAGCCGCTATCCCCGTGATAAAATAGTTCCTGAATTTTACAAGCATTTTTTCAACCTCCCGCCGGCACTAACGCAGCATCTGCAGGAGCATCGCGGTGCTTAACGACCCGAGCGCCGCACCGGCAAAGACTTCCCACCCGGAGTGCACCTTAATCGCCACCCTGCTCCTCGCCACGAGAAAAGCCAGCACAAAAGTTATAACGGAAATCAGATCGCTCCCGGTCATAAAGACAATAATGGTCCAGATCGAAAACGCGAAGGCCGCGTGTCCGCTCGGCATGCCGCCCCGGAAAGGCCGGCCCCTGCCGCACAGAACCTTGCCCAGCACCACGCCGCAAAGCACCACGATAAGCACAATGAAAGTAATGTGCCACGGGGATTGCCTGATCCTGTATATGCCGTCGCTGATCCTGAAAATCATGTTCTTCGTGAACACAATGTACCCGACAATGACGGCATTAATCGCCGATAAAAAAACAGCCCCTGCCGCGATATCCTTGATAACGCGGGCGATGGGATGATAAGATTCCTTGATCAGGTCCACGGTCATTTCGACGGATGTGTTTACCATCTCCGCCACAAGCACAAGAACGACCGCGAAACAGACCAGAAGCAGATCCACCTTCGAGAGGTTGATATAGATGCCGAAAACGAGCACAAGGATCCCGAAGAGGAAGTGTATCCTCATGTTACGCTGCGTGCGGACAACGTATATAAAACCTTCCGCGGCGGCATTAAGGCTGTCTATGAAACCGGCGTTTTTCATTATCTTCTTTTTCCGCGGAAACCGGCCAGCATGAGTTTTTCCTGCTTCCGCATTTCCTTTTTTTCGCTTGTCGTGCCGTCCCTGAAACCGCACACATGCAGGACGCCGTGAACCACGCAGGTCCGCACCTCATCCTCATAAGCCGTGCCGAACCTCCCGGCGTTCGCGGACACCGTATCCGTAGAGATATATATATCAGCCCTGTTCGGGGCCCCCATGCCGCGGAATTTCATGCCCTCAAAGAAACAGAAACACAGCACATCGGTCGCCCTGTTCCTCTTCCTGAACCGCATGTTAAGCTTGCGGATAAGGACATCCGTGACAAATACTATCTGCAGGTGAAGCGACCTGCCCGGATATCTCCGCCCGGCAGCCGCTACGGCCAGCCTCTTTACCTCGCGTACGTTAACGCGCCTCTTCCTGTTAAGGTTTGTGACAGCGGCCGTTATCATGCCTTGTTCTTATTTTTACCGTTCTTCTTGGCCTGCACATCTTTAGGATCAGGGTATTCGAGCCGGGTATGGAATACCGCCGTAAGTATGCGCACAAAGCTTTCGGCAATCTTGTTAAGGTCTTTAAGCGTCAGGTCACAGTTGTCAAGCTGATTGTCGATAAACTTATTGTTCATTATTTTCTGGACGATCCCTTTTATCCTGGAAGGTGTCGGATCGCTGAGCGCCCTTGACGACGCCTCCACCGAATCCGCCAGAAGCACGATTGCGGCCTCTTTGCTGCGCGGCTTCGGGCCGGGATAACGGAACTCCTCCTCATTAAGCTCGTGCTCAGACTCGCCCTTCTCGAGAGCGCGCCTGTAAAAATAGTAGATCAGGCTTGTGCCGTGGTGCTGTTCTATGAATTCGATCATTTTCGGGTTCAGCTTGTATTTTTTCGCCAGTTCCACGCCGTCTTTTACGTGATTGACAATGATAAGAGCGCTCATGGAAGGCATAAGCTTCTCGTGCTTTGACATTGCCCCCATCTCATTCTCGCTGAAATATTCCGCCTTACCGATCTTGCCTATGTCATGATAATACGAACCTACCCTGGCCAGAAGCGAATTGGCGCCGATAGCCTCGCATGCCGCTTCCGCGAGATTACCCACCATCATGCTGTGCTGATAGGTGCCGGGCGCCTTCAGCGTCAATTCCTTGAGAAGCGGATTGTTGAGGTCCGAGAGTTCCAGGAGCGTGATGTCTGTCGTCATCTTGAAACCGTACTCGAAAAGGGGCAATGCCCCCATGACGATAAATATGGACAATATCCCGCTTCCCGCGCCCCAGCACGCCTCCATAAGATAGGTATCCCGGGGCACGTTATTAAGAAGCCCCATCGCTATCACCGCCACGCCGGCCGCAAGGCCCGAACCGATGCCGGCGAGTATAATGGTAGACCTCCTGCGCGCGCCCTTAACAAGGTAAAGGCCGGCAAACCCGGATACGGCCAGGACCACTACCACGTCCAGCTTGCCGCCCGCCAGAATACCGAGGAACATGCTGACAAGCATTGTAGGCGCGATCGCCGTCCGCGGGATCAGGAGAAGCGCGATCAGCATGGACATGCCGCTCAGGGGAATAACATAGTTGACCTGCGGGGATTGTATCACGAATTGCCCGACGAGTATCACGAAAAGACAGTTTATGAGAATAACCGAGATATCCTTGGGCAGAGTAAGGATCCTTTTGTCGATCATGTAGAGCCATAACCCGCCCGTGAGGAGCAATATCACGATGATAAGCAGCATGCCCCAGAAATACGGCCTTCTTTTTGCCGCGTCGCCGGCAATACCGAGCTGCATCAGCTGCTGTATATGCCTGCCTGTAATCCGCGTACCCCTCTCGAGTATCTGCTCGTTCTTCTTCACCTCAACCGTGTTATAAACAGGCGTCATGTCGGCCACGGATTTTTCGCGCTCTTTCTTTGTCTCCTGGGCGTCAAAGACCAGGTTAGGGGATATCAGACAGCTTATGAGTTCCGCGGAATTGGTCTTGAGTTTTCTGTCGCGCGGGAAGAATCTCGAGGCGTATTCGTCGGCAACCGCCCTGGCGCCATCCACTTTCAGCACATCGTTCACGGGCCGGACGCGCTCGGTGCCCACCCTGCTGTCAACGATCTTCACAAAGGTTATCTCGTTCAGGTTAAGGCCAGGCGCCTCGTTGCCGATAACACCCAGGGGGAAAATGTTAGTCAGTATATCTATAACGCTGGCCCTGACGGATTCCCTGTCTTCCCTCTCCGCGAAATAAAGAACCGTGCCTTCGGGGATATTTATTCCGCTGTCGGTTCTGAGTTTTTCGACCGCCGCCTTGCGGCCGGCCGGGTCGGCAATCGCATTTATCCCATCGAGGCCGTCGAAAAAGATGCCCACGTTTTCAACGGCAGAATCCTCGACCGCGTCGTCTATCGTGAAAAAGACGGGC
>JBDRBZ010000172.1:0-4093 GCA_043822175.1 Candidatus Omnitrophota bacterium | reverse complement strand
CCGCCGCGGTCTGCGGATATTTTTAACGCCCGGTGCAAACGAATGACCTTTGATTCCTCTTCTGCCTGCGCGCGCATCTGCACATCCTTAAAATCCCTGTGAAACCTGGTGTAGGCATCTCCGTCATAAAGCAGCGCGCCGTCCGCGGCGGCCAGCGATTCAGGCGTAACAGCGGGCCGGTCAGAAGACACGGGTGACTTTACCACCCACGCCGTGTATACCTGTCCGTCTTCGTTAAACTCGAAAGCGGGGGCGCCCTCCCCACTCAACGATACAGACAGGCGTTCGGTGCGGTCTCGGCTGTAAAGTTCACACCTGGGTCCTTCGGAAAGACTCAGACTGCTGCTGTCATATGAAAGAGCAGGAAATTGGGCCAACACCTGCTGCGTAAGCAGCCTGACTTTATCGTTTTCCATTCTTTTGGCAAGGGCCGCGGCAATAATACGGCAAAGAAACATCTCCGGGGCTTTTTGGCCCATCCGGCTGTATAATGAAGCGGTATCAATTTGCGGATTGCCGTCCTGGTCAATAGTAATTGTTACGGCCGGCGAGAATGAATCCGGGGGGGCAAGGCACGCGCGTTGCGCGTCGTATGTAAAAGCGTTCTGTGTGCATATAAACGCGAAAATCAGTATAACCGCTACGGTCTTTTTATAAATTCTCATTATGCCATCCTCCGTATAATAACCCCTGCACGCACATGTAAACGGTGTTTACATATCGGATTATACCTCTTTTCGGAAAAACAAGTGTCACGGAAATGTAACAATAGTGTAACAACAATGTGACTGTTTAAAACGGCGGGTTAACGATTCCGTCGATAAATTCTTTTGGCGAAATGGCTGAAGAGCCTTGCCTGGACAATATCCTTAGGCTGCCTTTCCGGATGCCACTGTACGGCAATAACGTGCGGAGGATATTCTATGGCCTCGACGATGCCATCAGGGGCGACAGCGCTTATCCTCAACCCCCTCCCCAGCATTTTGACCGCCTGATGATGGTCGCTGTGGACCATGAACGAATCCTCGCGGAATATCCTGTAGCAAAGCGATTTCCTGTCAACCGTCACCTGGTGTAAACGGTTGGCGCGTGACTGATGATTAAGCGCGCCGCGTATATGCGAACGGATATCCTGATAAAGCGTCCCTCCATGCACGATATTTATAAGCTGCAGCCCGTAACATATCCCGAGGACCGGAATTTTACGCCTGACGGCCGCTTTATAGAGCCGCTTTTCGAAATATACGCGCCCCCTGTAAACTGTCTTAGCGCTCCCGGCCGGTCTTTCCCTGTAAAAGCTCGGATGTATATCGTGGCCCCCGACTATTATTATCCCGTCAAGTATATCGAGAATTTTATTGAGCTCTTTATCGAAAGGGTTAATCGGCAGCATGACAGGGGTGCCATGGGCGCGCAGCACGCTTCTTATGTAATCGTAGTCGCACAGGAGCTCTAAACGGGAAAAATACGGCCTGAGTTTACGGACTTCGCAGGTAACTCCGATTACGCCCATCTGTCACCACCTTGCCCAGTCATACCCGAGCCAGGAACGTTCTATATAAGGAAGTTTCACACCCAGGTCACGGGTAAATTTTTCGAACGAATCCCCATCGAGCAAACGCTCGATCGCCGAAACATAGCGCTTGGCGAACTGTTTCTGCCACATTTTCCCGCTTACGCGTTTACACCGCGTGACCGTGTCGCGTATTACCGTAGCCTGGTTCACGCCCCTCTTCAGGTATTTGAAGATCCTGACAATCTCATCCGGGATATCAATCGCCTCGAGCTCATCCTTATATTTCCTGAAAAAAAGGTCCGTATATTGAGGCACAGTGATCCAGTGATCCGACCACACGAGTTTGGCGTCAACCCCGTAACGTATGGCCTGATCACGCGCCTTCAGATAATTCGGCGCCGTGGACTGATTGAGCGGCGGTTTCTTCCGGAGCCATCTGAGCGCGACCGCATTCACGACGCAAAGCGCAGCCACAATATACTCGGGAAGCGCGCTGTCACAGACCCTGAGCTCTAACGTCGGCGGTTTTTTGGCGTGCGGTTTATTATAGGTAATCTCACGAAACCGGGCCTTGGGCAGAATACCATTTTTTGTGATCTTGCAGTACTTGTCAGAACCCTTGAGGAGCCTGTTGGACGCAAATCCCGTTATTTGGCGCCGCCAGACCGGTGAATTCGCGGCTATGGCTATAATGAAAGGTATATGGCCGTGCAGATAACCGGCCAGCGCGGAGGCGTCCTCATAGCTTATCCCGTTTCTGCCCAGGGAAATATGGATATGCGTTCCGGCGAATCTATCAGACCATCCGCCGATGGGAAAGATTATGTGTTTCCTTTTCCCCCCGTCGTCCTGCTTAAACATGGAATATTTCCTTAAGCCGGTTTTAAGCAGGAAAAACGCCTCTCTTATGCGCGTAAATACCTTGCTGTTATATTCGGATCCTATGCTCCAGTCGCGGATAAAACGTTCCCCTTTTTCAACGGCGGAACGCTTAGGAAAATGGAGTTCGCGACAGATTCTGTTCTCGGGCATGGCAATGGAGTATGTCTCAAGTTCCACGCCCACTGATATATGCGGCCGTTTTTTACGGCGTCGCGAGCCTTCCGGCATATTAGAAACCGCTCATCCGCCTGATCACAGATCGCGGGGAGATTTCATTAATTTGAAATGCTCCTCGATCTTCTCAAGGCTGTGCCCTTTTGTCTCAGGCACAAAGTAATAGCAGAATATAAGCCCTATAACACCCACTATGGCATAAAGCCAGAACGCGCCCGCGGCCGTAAGCTTCTGGACAAGCGTAAGGAACGTAAGCGCTACAAAGAAATTAAAAAGCCAGTTGCTCATCGTAGCTATGCTCATGGCCAGGCCCCTGATCTTCAGGGGATATATCTCGGAAATGATCAGCCAGCATATAGGCCCGAGGCTGACCGCAAACGAGGCAATATAGAGTATAACGCTCGCGACAGTCGCCCATTTCAAGGCGCCTCCCAGTACAGCCTGTTCTTTAAAACCGAGGCCAAGCAAACCCAGCGTTATCACAATACCTGTCAGGCCGATATACATAAGCGGCTTTCTGCCGATCCTGTCTATTAACCATATGGAAACTATGGTCATAAGCACATTTACCACGCCTACACCTACAGTGGCGGTTATGGCCACAACTTCGGAACTAAAACCCGCCATCTGGAATATCGTGGGCGCGTAATATATTACCGTATTTATTCCGGTCACCTGCTGGATAAACATAAGGCCGACGCCGATAAACAACGGCAATCTTAACCACGGCTGGGCCAGTTCAGACCAGGATGTGCCTGACTCGAGCGCGAGCGAATCCTTAATACTGTCTATGTCCTCCTCAACATTTTCATTGCCTGATAACGCGCGCACAACATGGCGCGCTTCATCCAGCTTATTCTGTCTCACCAGCCACCTGGGAGTTTCTGAAAGGAAAAGCATGCCCACGCCGAGAATCACGGCCGGCACAACCCCCATGGCAAACATGTACCTCCAACCGTGCACTGTCCCCGCGAAAAAATCATCGATCACATAAGAAGCCACTATACCGATTGTGATCGCAAGCTGATTAAGAGATACAAGTGCCCCTCTCATCTTGGCGGGAGAAATTTCCGAAATATACAAAGGCACTGTGAAGGACGCCACGCCTATCGCGATACCTATGACGATCCTGCCTAAAATCAGCATATCCACGGAATGCGCCAGGGCCGTGGCAAAAGAACCAACCGCAAATATGACGGCTGTAGCGATAATAATCCGCCTTCGCCCGAAGCGATCCGCGAGCTTGCCGCTGAGTGCCGCTCCCAGAATTGCCCCCACAAGGACAGCGCTTACCACAAATTCCTGACTAATCGGCAATAGCGCCCATTCTTTCTTTATAAAAAGAAGCGCCCCCGATATTACTCCAGTGTCAAATCCAAAGAGCAATCCGCCGACAGCGGCCACAGCCGCGATAACAACAACCAGGCCCTTACTCTTTTCTTTACCGGTTTCTCCCATCTTGTCCCTCCTTTTTAATATCTTTGAGCAGATCAATGATCTCGCCAAGGCACACCACCGTTC
>JBDRBZ010000171.1:0-3718 GCA_043822175.1 Candidatus Omnitrophota bacterium | reverse complement strand
CGAGGGCTTGGTACCTAAAGAAGATGGTCAATCTTATTTACCAAAGTACACATTTTTTATTGCATGATCGGATTAGTGGAGCCCCCCTGGCCTGAAGGCCAAGGCTCCCTCCCGAGCAGAAATCTCATAAGGGCATTCATCCCGGGGATTTCTGCGAGGGAGTGGAGCCCCCCCGGCCTGAAGGCCAAGGCTCCCTCCCGAGCAGAAATCTCATAAGGGCATTCATCCCGGGGATTTCTGCGAGGGATCAGGAATTCATCAGGGCAAGCGCTTCTGACCTTGTTTTCTGGTTTTTGCGGAAAAGCCCCCTTACGGCGCTTGTTACGGTAAGCACCCCGGGTTTATTTACCCCGCGCATTGACATGCACAAGTGTTCGGCCTCGACAACGACCATCACGCCCTTGGGTTTAAGCTTATTCATGATGCAATCCGCTATTTCCGTAGTCAGCCTTTCCTGTACCTGGAGGCGTCTTGAGAATATCTCCACCACACGGGCGAGTTTGCTCAGACCCGTTACCTTGTTTCCCCTGGGAATATACGCCACATGGGCCTTACCGATAAACGGCACCATGTGATGCTCGCAGATAGAATAGAGCGGTATTCCTTTGAGGAGTATGATCTCATCATGCTCTTTCTCGAAAATAACCTCCAGCTCATGTTCGGGATCTTTCGACATCCCGGCAAGTATCTCCTCATACATGCGGGCGACGCGGGCGGGCGTCTCTTTTATGCCGGGCCTTTTTATGTCCTCTCCGACCGCCATCAGTATCTCCCTGACTGCCTTCTCAATGCGTTTCTTGTCCATAAGCGTCACCCCTCTCTATTCTCCCGATCCGTTTATGATCATTTTCCCACGCAGAATTTCTCGAATATCCTGTCCAGGATATCGATGTCCACGGACTCGCCGGTTATGAGCCCCAGGCTTGAAACCGCGCTTTTTAAATCAGCGGCTGCAAGCTCCGGAGGTAATTCTTTATACAAAACAGCTGCGGCCGATTTCACGTCCCGCAGCGCCTTTATTATCGCTTTTTTGTGCCTTACATTGTTTAAAAAAAAAGGCTCCGGCTGTATAACCTTGCCTGACCATATCCTGCCCGCTATTGTGTCCTCCAGTTTATCGATATTTTTCTTCTTAGTAACTGATATAACGAGGATATCGGCGTTATTCAGGAGTTTTTTAGCGCGGCCGACGCTGAGCCTGTGCCGCAAATCGCTCTTGTTGGCGACAGCGACGGTCCTGCCGCGCGGGACACGCTTTATCACCTCGAGATCCCGCTTATCCAGACGCCTGCTCATGTCAAGCATAAGTATCACCATGTCCGCGGTTTTAAGGTAGTGCCGGGCCTTTTCAATCCCTTTTTTCTCGACAATATTCCGGCTCTTCATGATACCCGCCGTATCCACGAGCCTGACCGCAATACCTTTTATGCTGGCCCACTCCTCTATAGCGTCCCTCGTCGTGCCGGGCACGCTGGTGACTATGGCCCTGTTTCTGCCGAGAAGCGTATTCATGAGTGATGATTTGCCGGTATTCGGCTTACCGCATATTACGCACGTTATCCCTTCCTTAAGAAGCATCCCCGCGCCCTGAGTATCAAGTATGCGCTTAAGCGCATCCGATATGCCGGACAGCCTCTCGGCCGTTTCTTTACGCGGATATCGATCTATATCATCATCCGAAAAATCTATGTCAGCCTCTATATCTTTAAGGATATCCGCGAGTCTCTCGCGTTCTTTTTTTATTTCCCCGGAAAAATGCCCCTCAAGGTGCCCTACCGCCACCCTTAACGATGCCTCTGTCCTGGCCGCTATCACGTCGCAAACGGCTTCTGCCTGGGCAAGGTCTATGCGACCGTTCAGGAAGGCCCGCCTGGTAAACTCACCCGGTTCCGCCGGCCTCGCCCCCAGCGCAACGGTTTCCTCGAAAACCTTTCTCAAGGGAACTATGCCCCCATGACAATTTATCTCGACTACGTCCTCACGCGTATAACTCCTGGGGCCGCGCATAACAGTAAGGAGCACCTCATCGATAACCCCTTCATCCGGGCCGGATGGTTTGATAATATGCCCGTATCTTATGGAATACGCCCCGTATTCCGAAGGTTTACCGCCGTTTTTCGATATGAAAAGCCTGTCCGCTATGCGGAGGGACTTTGGCCCGCTCAGCCGGACAATGCCTATGCCGCCCTCTCCTACCGGTGTCGATACCGCAACTATCGTATCGTTATTCAGGGTTTTCATTTTGTCGTAAAAAGCTTTTTTGCCGCGCCCGCGAGGTAGAATGAGCCTGTTATCACTATAAGGTCGTCCTTCAGGACAAAGGGCCTTGATACGGCACGGGCCTGCTTCAGGTCCCTGGCGATAATAACCTTGACGGATTTTAGGTGCCTGGCGATACGCTCCGGGGCGGCGGCGCGGGCCGTATCGGCCTTAGTGACGATAACCGTATCGGCGATACCCGCCACCTCCTCGCATATGCCTTTGATGTCCTTATTGGCGGATATGCCCAATATGAAAACACTTTTCCTGAACTTGAGATTTCTCCTGATTGTCTTTGCCAGGGCCAGCATACCGGCCCTGTTATGGGCCCCATCCAGAAGCACGATGGGGCCGCGGCTCAGGATCTCGCACCTGGCAGACAATGAAACATTTCTGATTCCGTCAGATATCGACGATTCCGTTATATTATAGCCCTTTTTCGCTATTGTTTCGGCCAGGGCAATAGCCAGTGAGGCGTTGGAAACCTGGTGCTCGCCCATGAGAGGCAGTGCCAGGTTACGGTAAACGCCCGCGAGTCCCTTAACATCAAAAACTTCTCCGCGGTCAGAACAGGATTTGATTCTGGCAGTGATATCTCTTCCCACAAAGTGCAGGCGCACGCCTTCTCTTATGCATTTATTTCCTATAACCCGCATCACGCCTTTTTCCTGGAACGCGCTTGCGCATTCTGACCCGGCTTTAATGATCTCGGCCTTTTCTTTTGCGATGGAAATAACGTCCCTTCCGAGCTCGGAGGTATGGTCGAGGCTTATCGGGGTAATCCCGCAGGCCACAGGCATAACCACGTTAGTCGCGTCAAGCCGCCCTCCCAGGCCTACTTCAAATATCCCCAGATCGATAAGTTTATCCGCGAAATGATTGAACGCCAGCATCGTAAGCAGTTCAAAATATGTCGGCCGCAGGCTCCTGCCCAGCCCTTTCATTTCCCGCTTCAGCTCCCCTACCAGAGCGGCGAAATCCCGTTTCTCTATCATTTTATTATTTACGCGGATCCTCTCTCTTATATCGGAGATGTGCGGCGACGTGAAAAGGCCGACCCTGTAGCCTGCTTCCGTCAATATGCTCGAGAGGATATGGGCGGTACTGCCTTTGCCCTTGGTGCCGGTTATATGGACGGTACCGTAACTGGTCTGCGGCACCCCGAAAATTCTTACAAGCCTTTCTATCCTTTCCAGGTTCAGGGCATAGGACACGGGTGAAAGCGCCCTCTCATAATCATAGAACGTGTTAAGGTATTTAATCGCGTCGTTATATGTCATCTCATCCGGTTCCGGCCCGCATCAATGCCTGAAGTGCCTGAATCCCGTAAATACCATGGATATCCCGAATCTGTCGCATGCCTCGATGACTTCCTTATCCCTGACAGATCCCCCGGGCTGTATTATCGCGGTAACACCGGCGTTATGCGCCTGTTCCACGGCATCCTCTTTCGGGAAAA
>JBDRBZ010000170.1:0-9393 GCA_043822175.1 Candidatus Omnitrophota bacterium | reverse complement strand
GGCCGGTGTCATTATTCTGGAAGAGCTTGGGTGCGCGCTGAAAAGGAACGCCACGATTTTAGGCGAAGTGGCCGGCTACGGCATGAGCGCCGACGCTTATCATATGACCGCGCCGGACCCTGAAGGGGAAGGGGGAGTAAGGTGCATGATGAACGCCATCAGGGACGCGGGTTTAAAACCCGAGGATGTTGATTATATCAATGCGCATGGCACGTCGACACTGTACAATGACCGGGTGGAAACACTGGCGATAAAGAAAGTGTTCGGCGATTACGCCGGAAAGCTGTCAATCAGTTCCACAAAATCGGTCACCGGACACCTTCTCGGCGCTGCCGGAGGAATAGAGGCAATAGCTTCGCTGCTTGCGATTAAGGACGGCATTATTCCGCCCACTATAAACTATGAGACACCTGATCCCGAGTGTGATCTGGATTATACCCCCAATACACCGCGCAGGAAGGATCTTAACGTCGTACTGTCGAACGCATTGGGGTTCGGCGGGCATAATGCGTCGCTTATCTTCAAAAAATATATCTAATGCCCGGATATGAAGTTCTCGCTTTTGAATATAATTTAAACGGCTAACAAGGAGAATCGTTATGGATTACATGCTGACCGATGAACAGAAGATGATTAAGGAGCTTGCCAGGAAAATAGCTGTAGAAAAAATTAAGCCCGTAGCCGCGGAATACGACGAAACCGAAGAATTTGCCTGGCCTATCGTAAAGGTGCTGGCCGAATCGGACATATTCGGCATATATATACCCGAAGAGTACGGCGGCATGGGCGGCGGCGTTACCGAGCTTGCCATTGCCACGGAGGAGCTGTCATGGGGCTGCGGCGCCATATCGCTGGCATTCGCCGCCACGGGGCTCGGGACATACCCCATACTCCTGTACGGCAATGAGGAGCAGAAAAAAAAGTATCTGCCGCAGATTGCCAGCGGGTCAAAACTCGCGGCGTTTGCGCTTACGGAAGCCGAGGCGGGTTCGGACGCCGGCAGCATAAAGACTACGGCGGCCAAGGACGGCAATTCTTATGTCCTGAACGGCACCAAGCAATGGATAACTAACGCGGGAGAGGCCGATATATACACGGTTGTAGCTATTACCGACAAGTCAAAAGGCGCCAGGGGCGCGAGCGCATTTATAGTGGAAAAGGGCACGCCCGGTCTGGAATTCGGTAAAAAAGAAAAAAAGATGGGCATAAGGGCGTCCGCTACAAGGGAGGTCATATTTACCGACTGCCGTGTCCCCAGGGAAAATCTGCTCGCCAGGGAAGGCATGGGCTTTATCGTGGCGATGAAGACTTTTGATAATTCAAGGCCGGGTGTGGCGGCGCAGGCGGTGGGCATAGCCCAGAGGGCGCTGGATGAGGCTGTTTCTTATGCTCATCAGAGGAAACAGTTCGGGCAGTCAATATCGAGTTTTCAGGGCATCCAGTTCATGCTTGCCGATATGGCTACAGAGATAGAGGCGTCCAGGGCGCTTGTTTACGCGGCGGCCAGGATGATCGATGCCGGGGTAAAGGACATATCCAAGGTCTCCGCGATGTGCAAGATGTACGCGTCAGATGTGTGCATGAAGGTGACGACAAACGCGGTCCAGATCCTGGGGGGGTACGGTTACATGAGGGAATACCCCGTTGAAAAGCTCATGCGGGACGCGAAGATCACGCAGATATATGAGGGCACGAACCAGATACAGAGAGGCGTCATAGCCTCGCATCTGATAAAGGAACTATCCAAGAAATGAATATAATCGTATGCATAAAGCAGGTGCCGAACACCACGGATGTGAGGATAAATCCTGAGACAAATACCCTGATACGAGAGGGTGTGGAAAGCGTTATAAACCCGTTTGATACTTATGCCATTGAGGAGGGGGTGCGACTCAGGGAAAAGCACGGAGGCAAGGTGACTGTTATAAGCATGGGGCCTCCCCAGGCCGAAGACGCCCTGCGCGAGGCGATATCTGTGGGCTGCGACGAGGCAGTGCTGGTCACTGACAGGAGGTTTGCCGGCAGTGATACATGGGCTACAAGCTATACCCTGGCTCAGGCGATAAGGAAACTGAAAGACTTTGACCTTATTTTGTGCGGTAAACAGGCCTCGGACGGGGATACGGCGCAGGTCGGCCCCGGCATATCCACGCATCTGAATATCCCGCAGGTGACATATGTGAGGAAGATAGAGGAGATATCAAAGGATAAGGCCAGAGCGGAGAGGCTCACGGAGGAGGGGTATGAGATCATCGAGACATCTATGCCGGCCCTT
Source organism: Candidatus Omnitrophota bacterium (assembly GCA_043822175.1). Lineage (GTDB taxonomy): Bacteria > Omnitrophota > Gorgyraeia > JABMRN01 > JABMRN01 > JBDRBZ01. The sequence continues at coordinate 7,118 of JBDRBZ010000170.1, read as the reverse complement.
TTCACCGTGGTCAAGGAGATCAACGAGCCGCGGCTGCCGTCTCTAAAGGGAAAAATGAAGGCAAAGAAGGCCATGATCCTGAAATGGAACGCGGATGATATCGAATGCAATATAAACGACATAGGCCTGGACGGATCACCGACGCGGGTCGTGAAAATATTTACCCCCCCTCCGCGCGGTACGGGCGAGATCCTTCACGGCGAGGCGCACGAGGCGGCGGCCAGACTGGTTGATCTGATTAAAGGCGAGGTTATCTGAAAGGATTTGGCATGACGTCAAGGGAAAGGATTAAGGCCTTATTCGCATCCGGGGCTCCCGACAGGATACCCGTTTTTGACATGTTCCCGGGAGCGGGATATGCCTGCGGCTACTCTGACATAATAATACATGATGTGTCTTGCGTTAAATCTCCGGACAGGGAAAAGTTTAACATGGCGGCTGTAACGGATCCTTTCGAGACGCTGTCTCATGAGATCGGTTTCGAGAACGCGATTGAGAAAATAGCGGCGGACCCGCGGTGGATATCGGAAAAACTGGAGTCTATCACCGAAGGCATTATCTCCGGGCTCGAAGCCCGAAGAGATATGATATCAGAAATGGACGGTATCTGGCTGTGGGCCGACATGGCTTACAATAAAGGGACGTATTTCGGGCCGCTTTTTTATGCGGAGCGCCTTCTGCCGCTCCACAGGAGGCTGTGCGGCTATTTTTCCGGCATGTCACTGCCGGTCGTGATTCATTCCGACGGCAATATTAGCGATATACTCCGGTTTCTGCCCGGCGCCGGCTTTAAAGGCGTGCATCCCCTTGAATCAAAAGCAGGCATGCGGCTGCGCGACGCGGACAGGGAGTGCGGCGGGCAAATGGTGCTTTTCGGGAATATGGATGCCGGTGTATTGCGCTCGGCAATGACGGGAGACGCGCTCGACCGGGTAGCGGAAAAACTCGAGGAAGCGAAAGGCGTGAAGGCCTATGTTTTCGGTTTTGAGGAACCGGTTTCGGCGGATATGGATGGTGCGCGATACGGGGAAGTGGTTGAATTCGTGCGGTCATATGGTTTTGGGCGTATAACACAAAAGGATTTGGCATGGCAGGGGCTGAAGACAGGATAAAAATAGTTTTTGATAAATGTACCGGCTGTACGCTTTGCGTAAAAGCGTGTCCTTTCGGCGCTATTGAGATGAAAAACCGCAAAGCGGTCATAGACTACGATAAATGCACGGTTTGCGGGGCGTGCCAGAAGGCGTGCAGATTCGAGGCGGTTTTGGTCGTGGATATCAGCGGGCCGGTGAAAACGATCGATACAAGCCTGTACAAGGATGTCTGGGTCTTCTGCGAGCAGAAAAAAGGGGTTATTCAGTCCGTGTCTTATGAGCTTTTGGGAGAGGGCAGGAAACTGGCAGACAAACTGGGTGTCCGCCTGGCCGCGGTTCTACTAGGCGAGGGGCTTGAGGCAAAGGCCCGGGAGCTCTCTTCGAGAGGCGCGGAGGTTGTGTACCTGATAGATTCCCCTAAACTCAGGCACTATCAGGACGAGCCTTATACCAACGCGCTTGTGAAATTAATACTCGAGCACAGGCCCGAGATATTTCTTTGCGGCGCCACTATTATAGGCAGAAGCCTGATATCGCGTGTCGCGGTCAGGATTAATGCCGGGTTGACCGCGGACTGCACCGGGCTGGATATAGACATGGACAAGAGGCTTCTTTTGCAGACAAGGCCCGCTTTCGGCGGCAACATTATGGCCACTATAATTACCCCGAACCACAGGCCGCAGATGGCCACTGTGCGTCATAAGGTCATGAAGGAAGCGGTTCCGGATACGTCCCTTAAAGGGGAGCTTATAGTAAAAAAATATGATGATGCCATTTACGGCTCGAGGACCAGATTGCTTGACATCGTAGAGGAAATAGAGGAGACCGTTAATCTGTCTGAGGCCGATATCATCGTGTCCGGCGGCCGCGGCGTGGGGGGGGCTGGCAATTTCGATGTGATCAGGCACCTGGCAAAGGCGCTAAGCGGCGCCGTCGGCGCGTCAAGGAGCGCTGTGGACGCCGGGTGGATACCTTATTCGCATCAGGTCGGCCAGACCGGGAAAACCGTGTGTCCTAAGGTTTATATCGCCTGCGGCATAAGCGGGCAGATACAGCATCTTATAGGGATGCAGTCTTCCAAGATAATCGTGGCCGTAAACAAGGATCCCGATGCGCCTATTTTCAAAGTTGCCACCTACGGCATAGTGGGGGACCTTTTCAAGATTGTCCCCGTTCTCGCCAAAAAGTTCGCCGAAATACGTGGAGCCCCCCCGGCCTGAAGGCCAGGGCTCTCTTCCGAGCAGAAATCCCGCAAGGGCATTCATTCCTCGGGCTAAAGTCCGGGGATTTCTGCGGAGGATTAAAAAATAACCGCGCGGCATACTTCCGGGAAAAACTTCGGCACAAAAGGCTTGACAACACTAACAATATAGTGTATACTCTAATCAAAATAAACATAGATCACTTAACATAAATAAACATGATTAAACCTATACAAAGTACAACTTATCGCCCGGAGGCACGTCGTCGTGCTGAGTAAAATACAGGCCATCTCCATTTCACCCATAACCCAGAAATATAACATACAGGAAGTATCCGCCATACTCGGCATATATAAAGGTACTATCAAGAACTATGAATCAAAAAAAATATTCCCTAAGCCTCACCGGAATCCCATTAACGGATACCGCGAATATTCCGAGGCTGACATAGGGACGCTGAAGAGAATTCTGACGAAAGGCAAGTAATGGTTTCCAATATAGAAAGAGGGGTTTAAATGTATTTCAAGAGGCTGGAGCTGTTCGGGTTTAAATCGTTCGCCGAAAAAACAAAACTTAAATTTGAGCCGGGCGTGACGGCCGTAGTCGGGCCTAACGGCTGCGGCAAGAGCAATATTTCGGACTCCATAAAGTGGGTGTTGGGCGAACAGTCGGCAAAAGAGCTGCGCGGCTCGCGCATGGAGGATGTTATTTTTAACGGGACATCCAATAAAGAGCCGATAAACATGGCCGAGGTATCGCTCGTTCTTTCCAACAAGGACAAGAAGCTCCCCATAGATTATGAGGAGGTTGTAATCACAAGGCGGCTTTTCCGGTCGGGCGAAAGCCATTACCTCCTGAATAAAATGCCGGTCAGGCTCAAGGATATAAACGACCTCCTTGCCGGTACGGGGATCGGGCAGAGTTCTTACTCCATCATTGAACAGGGCAGGATAGGGCTCGTCCTGAGCTCAAAACCCGAGGAGCGAAGGTATATTTTCGAGGAAGCCAGCGGTATAACAAAGTACAAGGCAAAGAAAAAAGAGGCGCTTAAGAAACTGGAGCACACGGAAACTAACCTGATCAGGATAAACGATATTCTCACCGAGGTGCAGAGGCAGATCCAGTCGATAGAAAGGCAGGCCCGCAAGGCCGAAAAATACAAGAAGGATTTCGAGGTATGTAAGGATTTGGAGCTCAAATTTTCGCTGTTCCAGTACAGGAATATAACGAACGAGATGAAGACCATGGAAATCGAGGGGCAGGACCTCAAGAAGAGGGAAGACGAGAAAGCCGCGCAGTACGGCGAACTGGCACGCGAGGCTCAAGGCTCAAGGCAGCTTATCGACCGCGTCAATGAGGACCTGCAGAAGGCAATGTCGGAATTCTCGGAGACAGAAGCCGCCATAGACAAAAACAGCCACTCCTCGGAACTAAACAGGGAAAGAATCGGGGAGCTCAAAGCGCTTGCCGAAAAACTTAAGGAGGACATCAAGTTTCTGGAAGAAAAACTGCGCAGGAAAAAAGAGGATCTCGGAGAGTACCGGAACAGGCTTTCGGTCATAACCGTTTCAAGGAATGAAAAAGAAGAGGCGCTTAAAGGACATGAGGAAAGGATCGGGGGGCTTGTTAGGGAGATCGGCGCCTGCCAGGAAGATGTAAAAAAGAATAAAGTCCGCATAATGGACGTGCTTACGACCCAGACGAAGGCCAAGAACGAGCTGATAAAGATAGGCGCGGAAATACAGAACAGAAGGATTCGGCTTGGCCGGCTCAGGACCGAGATGGATAATGTATCCAGGGAAAAGACCGAGTATGACACGGTAATGGGCGCGATAAACGGGAGGTTCAGCCAGGCGGAGCAGGATGTGAACAGCAAAAAAGACGGGCTGTCGCTGATAAAAAGCCGGGTGGAAGCAACGGACGGGCTCATTAAGGAAATACAGGAAAGCGTGTCAGAGTATACCAGCCAGATAGAGGTCCTGAAATCCAAGAAGAGCATGCTGGAGGAGTTGACCGAGAAATACGAGGGATTCGCGAAGTCCGTTAAGGCGGTAGTCGAAAAAGCCGGTAATCCTGACGTCGGCATAAACGCGCGTCCTGTCGCCGATATTATCAGCGTGGAGCCGGGGTTTGAGCAGGCCGTGGAAAGCGTCCTGGGCGACCTGACAAGCGCGGTTATCGTGGATTCGCGTGAAGACGCGGCAATACTTATAAGACACATGAAAGAGCAGAAGGTGGGCAGGGCGGATTTCTTTATCATGAGAGACGCGGCCGATAGCATACCGGCTGCCGCGACCGAAGGTAACCCGGGCCTCCTGCCTATGGCAGGAATCGTCAGATGTCCTGACGAATACGCTCCTGTTGTAAGGCACCTGCTGAGAGACGCTTATCTTGTTGAGTCTGTCGATGCCGCTGACAGGTTTTTCAGGGAATACAGGAACGGGAAATTCGTGACCAGGGATGGGTACCTGCGCCAGGGGCCGCGTGTGTTCGACGGTGTGGTGGTTGAGGCCGATATCTCTGTGCTCGGAAGAAAAGAGAAGATAAATGACATAGGAAAGAAGGTCGATGAATTGAGCGTGTTCGCCGAGGAAGCGGTTCTGCGTAGAGGGGAACAGGAGGCGCTTCTCAGGGAATACAGGGCGCGGCAGGCGCTGTCAGAAGAGGACCTGCGCAGGGCCGAGATATCACTGGCAAACATAGAGTCGGAGAAAGACGCCGTAGCCAAGAACATGAAGCGCATAGATGACGAATACGTCGTGCTTGAATCCGAGATACTGGAAGAGCAGACCGAGATAGACAGCATGGTAAAGAGGGGGGAAGAGCTCAACTCCGAACTGAATGCTGCGGAAGAAGAAGCGCTGGCCGTGCAGGACCTCATGACCGGCCTTGAGGCGGCCATAAAGGAAAAATCAGGCTCCAAGGAATCGCTGCTTTTGTGTATCGCCGATCTTAAAGGTGAGTTGTCCAGCATCCGGATATCATACGATAATGTCGAGTCCAATCTGAAGCTCAGGGAAGAGGAATGCCTGGAAGTGGAACGGGATGCGGATGACAAGAGACAGGCAGCAGGGCAGGCGGAGCGCCGCGCGGAAGAGCTTTCGAACGATATAACCCAGTTTGAAGCGGAGCGCGAGGCCCTTCTGGCCAACAGGAAACATCTTGAGGCATTGCGCGCGGAACTCGTGAACGAAAAAACCCGGGCTCAGGAAGAATACGGGCTCAAAGAGCGGGTCATGCGCGAGTGCGAGTCTGAACTGGAACGTCTGCGCAACGACATAAGGGATATGGATGTGAGGATGACTGAGGTGCGCTACAGGCGTACGGCCCTGGTTGACAGGATAAGTCAGTCCTACAAGGAAGACATCGGGACCATCAATATGGAGATAGATGAGAATACCAACTGGGAGGAATTGAAGGAGAATGTCGAAGAGCTGAAAATAAGACTCGAGAAAATGGGTCCCGTAAACCTTGTCGCCATTGAGGAGCACAAGGAGCTGGAGGAGAGATATACGTTCCTGCTCCGCCAGAGGGATGATCTTGTAAAGGCAAAAGACGACCTGCACAAGGCGATACTCAAGATTAACGCTACGACGAAGAAGCTGTTTATAGAGACATTCCAGAAGGTGCAGGTGGAATTCCGCAATTATTTCCGCATGCTGTTCGGCGGCGGCCAGGCGGAGATATTCCTGCTCGACGACAGAGACGTCCTCGAGAGCGGAATAGAGATCGTTGTCAGACCCCCGGGCAAAAAACTGCAGAACATCCTTCTTCTGTCGGGAGGGGAAAAGGCGCTTACGGCCATAGCGCTGATGTTCGCCATATTCAAAGTCAACCCGAGCCCGTTCTGCGTGCTGGATGAGATTGACGCGCCGCTCGACGAAATAAACATAAACAGGTTTACCCGCGTTCTGCAGGAGTTTCTGAAGATATCGCAGTTTATCATCATTACGCATAACAAAAAGACCATACAAATGGCCGATGTCCTGTACGGCATAACCATGGCCGAGAGGGGCGTTTCAAAAATAGTGTCGGTAAGATTTTCGGAAAATGCGGATGCCAATAAAGATACGGAGGAGGTCCTGGTCTAAAGCGGTATCCGGTCAAATGTTGCCGGGTTCCTTTTCCTCGGCCTGTTTTGAGAATCTCTCGAAAAATTTCTTAAAATCACTCCTGTAAAGGCAGGTCCTGTTTTTGCCGCTCCGCTTCGCCTCATACAGCGCGGAGTCCGCCTTGTTGAGCAGCGTATCCTTGTCAGTGGCGTCGTGGGGGAAGGACGATATGCCTATGCTTGCGGTCAGGCGGGGTTTGTTCTTAATGCCGATCGCCTCGATAAAAAATTTCTCTATTTCGCCTCTCAGCCTTTCCGCGATAAGCCTGGCATCATCGCGGTCCGTATACGACATTATCAGGGCAAATTCCTCGCCGCCGTACCTTGCCGGAATATCGCCCTTGCGCGACTTCTCGCAGAGTATGGAAGATATGCGCCTCAGGGCCTCATCGCCTTTCTGATGCCCGTAAGTGTCGTTATATAGTTTGAAATTGTCCATGTCGATCATTGCCAGGCTCATAGGCGCGTCGTTTATCTTGGCCTTCTCTACCGCCAGCGACAATCTCTTATGAAATTCTCCGGAGTTCCAGAGCTTGGTCAGCCAATCCATCTTGGAAAGCATAACACTTCTTTCGTAAAGGCGTGAATTTTCTATGGCAAGACCGGCATGGTTGGCAAACATCGTGAGTATCCTGATGTCCGACTTTGTTATGGGTTTCTTCGTGAACAGGTTATCCACCAGGATGGCGCCCAATACCTTGTCCTTTGATT
>JBDRBZ010000169.1:0-7420 GCA_043822175.1 Candidatus Omnitrophota bacterium | reverse complement strand
TCCTTGTATGCACGACCATTATAGAATCCGGCATAGACGTGCCGACCGCCAAGACACTGATCGTGGACCGGGCAGAGAGTTTCTGCATGGCTGACCGGTACCAGCTGCGCGGCAGGGTCGGCAGGTTCGACCGCAAGGCGTGCGCGTATTTTATTGTCGGCAACGTAGCCTCTCTTACGCATGAGGAACAGAGGAGGCTCAACGCGCTCAAAAAATTCACAGAACTGGGATCCGGCTTCAAGGTCGCTATGCAGGATCTTGAGCTGCGCGGCGCCGGAAATATCCTCGGTCTGGAACAGCATGGCTACATGGAGTCTGTGGGTTTTGACCTCTACTGCAGACTCCTGCGCAGCGCCATCGAAGCCCGGAAAAAGTAACTTCCTCCACCCATCCCGGGCTGGTTATTTTCGACGCGTTTTCATTGAAAAAGGACCGCGGTTGTGGTATCATGCAAATTATGTATAATAATTTTAAATTTAGATATAATAAGCGTAAAGTTAACATAATCTATGCGGTAATCCTTATCGGGGCTGTAGCGGGGTGCGCGAAGAAGGAGCCGGCCGTTGCTGTCGTGAACAACGAGCGGATCACAGAGGCGGATTTCGATAACCGCGTGTCAAAATTGCCCGAGCGGTATCAGGATATGATACGCGCGGACATGAAGAAGTTTCTCGATGAGGTCATAGCGGATACCCTCCTTTACCAGGAAGGCGTGAGGGAAGGGCTGGATAAAAAGCCCGAAGTTCAGGCCGTCATAGAGGAAGCGAGGAGGAAGATCATAATCGCGAAGCTGCTTGACGAGAAGATAGACAGCGCTATAAAAGTCGATGAGGACGAGGCCAAGAATTACTATGCGATTAACCTCGATGAATTCCGCACGCCTGAAATACTCAGGGCGTCGCATATAATGGTGCGCGACCCCACGGAGGCCGCCGCTATAGCCGGGATCCTGGCGGGCGGGGCCGATTTCGAGGAACTGGCAAGGACAAAGTCGATAGACGCCTCCGGGCTTAAAGGCGGGGATATCGGGAATTTTGTCAGGGGCCAGGTGGACCCTGATTTCGAGAAGGCGTGTTTCACGATGAACGAGGGCGAGATAAGCGGGGTCGTAAAGACGCGTTTCGGATACCATGTTATAAAGCTTACCGAGAGGAAGCCTCCCGCGGTCGAGAAATTCGACGAAGTCAAAAACAGGATAAGCCAGAACCTCCTTGTGCAGAAAAAGAAAAGGGCCTTTAATGAACTCGTGGAGGGGCTGAAGAATAAGGCCCGTATCGTTATAAATGAGGATTCGCGGCTCCTGAGCGCGCCCGGCAAAGGTAAAAAAGGCGATGGCGACAAGAAATAAATGGAAAAAGGCGGCGCTTCTGGCGTCGGCGTTTATTCTGCTTTTGGCGGCGGGCGCCGCCGCCGAAATAGTCGACAAGATACTCGTCGTCGTAAACGATGAGGTGATAACCCAGCGCGAGGTCGACAGGAAGCTGGCCCCCGTGTACGGGCAGCTCAGGACAACGGTGTCCGGTGATGAGCTGAACGAGCGCATGCGTGATTTCAGGAAGCAGATTGTCATGCAGCTTGTAAAGGACAAGCTTGTCGTAAGCGAGGCAAAGAGAAAAGGGGTGACGGTTTCGGAGCAGGAAGTTGACGCGGAACTTGCGGAGGTTAGGAAACAGTTCCGTGATGATAAGGAATTTTATCTCGCGTTGGACGCCCAGGGCATAGGCGTGGAGGAGCTCAGGTCGAATTACAGGTCTTCGATAATGGCAAAAAAGCTTATCGATGACAGAATCGGCGGCAAAATCAGCGTCAGCCCCGGGGAGATGATAGCATACTATAATGCCCACAGGGACGAGTTCATAGATCCGCCAACCGCGAGGGTGAGGTCCATACTCATACGGATTACCTCATCCCGAAACGCCGAGGAATCGCTTGCTTTCGCGAAAGATATCCTGGCCAGGCTCGAGAATGAGCCGTTCGCCGGGCTGGCGGAGAAATATTCCGACGACCAATACGCCGAAAAAGGCGGGGATATGGGATATGTAAAACAGGGGGAGATGATCGAGCGCATAAACACGGCTATATTCACCCTTAAACAGGGGGAGCATTCCGATATTATCCGCACTGACCTGGGATATCATATTTTTCTGGTCGAGGACACAATGGATGGCAGGGTTATACCGTTTGACCGGGTGAGCGATGATATCGAGAGGCGCATATTCAAGCAGAAGGTCAACATGTACCTGGAAGAATATATTGACAATCTCCGGGAGAACGCTTATATCGCTTTCAAGTAACCGCGCATCATGTCAGTGCTGGGAGAATTCCTATTTTGAGCCGCGAAAAACCCTTAATAGTGATAACAACGGGCGATCCCGCCGGCATAGGGCCGGAAATCACGGAAAAGGCCCTACGCTCGAAATCGGTTAAAGACCTCGCGGAATACGTGATCATCAAAAGGCCTTGCGGCAGCGGGGTCGAGCCGGGCAGGGCGCACGCGGACGCGGGCAGGGCGGCTTATGAGAATATCGCCGAGGCCGTGCGTCTCATTAAAGGCGTAAAAAGGCCCAGGGCCCTTGTGACGGCACCTATCAGCAAATATTCGCTTAAAAAGGCAGGGTACCGGTTTACGGCGCATACCGAAATACTCGGGCATCTCACAGGCAGCAGGCGTGTCGCCATGATTTTTTCCGCGGATGCCTTCCGGCTTGCCCTCGTTACCAGGCATGTGCCGCTCTCAAAGGTCGCGTCCGTTCTGTCGGCGGAAAAAATTTGCGGCACGACGAAACTTTTTTATGATGCCCTGAGGGAATTGTTTAAAATAAGACGGCCTAGGATCGGGATAGCCGGGCTCAACCCGCATGCGGGCGAGTCGGGCACGATGGGAGATGATGAAAAGAGGATCATCATGCCGGCGGTGCGCGCGCTGCAGAAGGACCTCGACGGCATAAGGGGCCCGTACCCGGCGGATACGCTGTTCCACGATCTTTACAAGAGAAAACTGGACGGGGTCGTGTGCATGTACCATGACCAGGGGCTTGTGCCGTTTAAAATGCTTTTTTTTGACGAAGGCGTCAATCTGACGCTGGGGCTGCCGTTTGTGAGGACGTCACCCGACCATGGCACGGCGTTTGACATAGCGGGAAAAGGCGCGGCCAATCCGTCGTCAATGATCGCGGCCATCAGGATGGCCGCGAAAATGGCGCGTTAGGGCAGGTATGGACTTTTTTTCGAAAAAGGATCTTGTCGCATTATGGCACGAGCACGGGTTCAGGGCAAAGAAGGCATACGGGCAGAATTTTCTCGTTGACCGGAATGTGCGCGATAAGATGATATCTTTCATCGGCCCGGCGCGCGGCGACAGGATCCTTGAGATCGGGCCGGGCTTCGGTGAGATGACGATCGCGCTGGCGGCGCGCTCGGCGCACGTGACAGCGGTAGAGATAGATGCGCGTATCGTGAAGGCGCTCGCCGGCGGCGTGTTCAGGGGCATCGAAAATATTACGGTTGTGCGGGCGGACTTCATGAAACACAACATAGGGCCGTGCGTTACTAAGATCGTCGGCAATCTTCCGTACTACGCGACAACACCGATTCTTGAGAAGATTTTTTCGGCCGGACAGGTTCCGGCAAAAGAGACGTTTGTCATGGTGCAGCGGGAATACGGCGAAAGGATCCTGGCCGGTCCCGGGGATGAGGATTATTCGGCCTTAAGCTGTTTTGTGCAGTCGCGCGCCCGGGCTGAAAAACTGATGACCGTGAAGAGGACGTGTTTTTTTCCGGCGCCCGCTGTGGACTCAGTGTTTCTGCGCCTGATTCGTTTCGGGCGGATTTTGCCCGAGGTCAAGGACGAAGAACTGTTCTCGCGCGTTATCAGACAGGCCTTCGGACAGAGGAGGAAGACGGTGCTTAATTCGCTTTCGGGCGCGCATGCCGGCCTGGGGCCTAAGGCGCTGATATCGGATGCGCTTGAAACCGCGGGCGTGCCTCATAACGCGCGCCCTGAAAATTTGTCTCTCGTGGAATTCGCACGCATTTCCGACGCCCTGACCGGGATGGACACGCGCGGCGGACAAGGAGGTGTCACTTGAGTGACGGCGTGATAGATAAGGACATTGTGCGGCACGTGGCAAAGCTGGCCAGACTCAGCCTGACCGGGGACGAGATCGGCAGATTTTCGGGCCAGCTCAGCGTAATTCTCGAATATGTGAACAAACTGAACGAACTCGATGTGGCTGATACCGAACCCATGAGCCACGCCGTAAGGGATGTCAAGGATGTGTTCAGAAAAGATGAGGTAAGGGAATCTTTGACAGCGGCCGAGGCGCTGAAGTCCGCGCCAAAAAGGATCAGGGACTTTTTCGGGGTGCCTAAAATCATAGAATGATCAGGCGGAGATGATTGGAGAAATGAAAAGCGTTCACGAGTGTCTTGAACAGGTAGAAAAAGTGGATTCCAGGATACACGCCTTTGTCCATCTGGACAGGGAGCGGGTGATTGAGCAGGCCGAAAGGCATACAGGCGGTCCGCTGGCCGGTATACCGGTGGCTTTAAAGGATAATATCTGCGTGAAGGATGAGCTGACTACCTGCGGGTCAAAGATCCTCGAGGGATTCAAGCCCCCTTACGACGCGACAGTCGCCGCCAGGCTGAGGCGGGCCGGCGCCATACTTTTCGGCAAGACAAACATGGATGAATTCGCGTTCGGGTCATCCTGCGAGACATCGTGCTACGGTCCCACGCGGAATCCGTGGGATACAAGCCGGACCCCGGGCGGATCGAGCGGAGGTTCCGCCGCGGCCGGTGCCTCCGGCCAGGTAGAGATGGCTATAGGCTCTGATACGGGCGGGTCCGTGCGGCAGCCGGCTGCGCTAACGGGCGTGGTGGGCATGAAGCCCACCTACGGATGTGTTTCCCGGTACGGCCTTATCGCGTTCGCGTCCAGCCTTGACCAGATAGGGCCGATAACGAAAGATGTGACGTCGTGCGCCAAGCTTTTATCGGTTATAGCGGGCCATGACGAGAGGGATTCAACGTCTGTTGACCCGGGCAACACGGATTATACCGGGAGTTTGGTCAACGATATAAAAGGCATGAGAATAGGCATGCCCGCAGAGTATTTTGCCGAAGGGATTGAACCGGATGTGGGCGAGTGCGTAAGAAGGGCCGTGGATATTTTGAGGGGCCTCGGCGCGGTTATCGTCGAGATAAGCCTGCCGCATACATCATATGCCGTAAGTTCGTATTACATAGTCGGACCGGCGGAAGCCGGCTCCAACCTCGCGCGTTATGACGGGGTGCAGTACGGCCTGAGGGGGGATGAGGGCCGGGGCATGGTAGGGATGTATGTGGACGCGAGAAATAAGGGCTTCGGTGACGAGGCCAAGAGGCGGATACTGCTCGGCACGTACGTCCTGTCCAGCGGTTATTACGATGCCTACTACCTGAAGGCGCAGAAAGTCAGGTCAAAAATCAGGGAAGATTTTCTTAAGGCGTTCCGTCTGTGCGACTGCCTTGTTACGCCGACGTCTCCGACGCCGGCCTTTAAGCTGGGGGAGCGTGTGGAGGACCCCCTTGCCATGTATCTGTCAGATGTCTTCACGATACCGGCCAACCTTGCCGGCATACCCGGCATCTCCGTACCGTGCGGGTTTACGTCCGGGGGCCTGCCGGTGGGGTTACAGTTTCTCGGCAATTTTTTCGGGGAAGAAACCATCCTGAGGGCAGCGTATACATTTGAGCAGAATACCGATTTTCACAAGCGGAGACCAAAGATATGAGGCGGGTCAATGGGGGCGTATGAGGCCGTTATAGGGCTGGAAGTGCACGTGCAGCTTGCGACAAAAAGCAAGGCATTCTGCGGATGCAGCACAAAGTTCGGGCAGCCTCCCAATTCATCCACATGCCCCGTATGCCTCGGCCTGCCGGGGGCGCTTCCCGTGCTGAACCGCGAGGCGTACCTGCTCGCCATGAAATCCGCGCTTGCCCTGAACTGCGCGATACAGGACACGGTCAAATTCGACAGGAAACACTATTATTACCCCGACCTTCCCAAAAATTTTCAGATATCGCAGTATGACAAGCCGCTGGCATACAACGGGTATCTTGAAATAAACGCCCCTGTCAGGAAGAGAATAGACATAAGACGCGTCCATTTGGAAGAGGACGCGGGAAAGCTTCTGCACGACCAGGACAGGTTTCATAGCGCGGTGGATTATAACCGCTCAGGCACACCGTTAATGGAGATAGTCACTGAGCCTGTCATGAACACTCCTCAAGAGGCTTATGAGTATCTGACGGCTCTTAAAGGCATACTCTTATATCTCGGCGTATCCGACTGCAACATGGAGGAAGGCAGCCTCCGGTGCGACGCGAACGTTTCCGTGAGGAAAAAGGGCGAATCCGGGCTGGGCGTGAAGAGCGAGCTCAAGAACATGAACTCATTCAAGGCCGTGCGTCTGGCCCTGGAATACGAGATAAAACGCCATACCGAACTGATCATGGATAAAAAAGAGGTTGTGCAGGAGACCCGTCTGTGGGACATGGACAGGGGCATAACATTGGCCATGCGAACGAAGGAGGAGACCCACGATTACAGGTATTTCCCGGAACCGGACCTTGTGCCGTTTCATACATCCCGCGGGGATGTCGAGGCGCTTAAGGCGGAGATCCCGGAATTCCCCGCTGACCGGAGGCGGCGGTTCGGCGAGGATTACGCCCTGAGCGATAAAGAGGTCTGTCAGCTGACCGAAGAAAAGGAGCTTGCCGACTATTTTGAGGATGCCGTCAGGATTTGCGGCGAGCCCAAAGCCGTATGCAACTGGATAACGGGTGATATCATGAAGGCGCTCAATGAGAATAAAATCCGGATTTCGGAATACGCCGTCACCCCGGCCATGCTTGCCGAGCTCATAGGTCTTATAAAAAGCGGCACGGTGAGCGGCAAGATGGCCAAGGAGATTCTCGCGGAATGCGGCCGCAGGGGGGTGACGCCGGCCGTTATTGTGGACGAGAAGGGCCTGCGGCAGATTACGGATTCGGATCAGCTTGACATCGTCGTGGAACAGGTCATTGTTGAAAATGAAAAATCGGTTGCCGCTTACAAAAGCGGCAAGGAGAACGCGCTTATGTTCCTGGTCGGCCAGGTTATGAAGAAGACGCGCGGCAAGGCCAACCCCGGGCTCGTGAACAATATGCTTAAGAATAAACTTGGTTCCTGATTTTTTAAGGAGGGTGCGTATGCGCAAAAGCGGCATTGTTATACTCGCTGTGATTCTCGGGCTTCTGACATTGAGGAGCGGTTTCTGTTCGCAGAAACCGGATACATCCCAGGACCTGTACAAACAGGTAGAGCTTTTCGCGGATTCAATAACCCTGCTTAAGATGAAATACGTTAAACCGGTGGACGCGAAAGAACTCATAT
>JBDRBZ010000168.1:0-9076 GCA_043822175.1 Candidatus Omnitrophota bacterium | reverse complement strand
TCAAACATCTCCTGATGCTTCTCTCTGAGCCTCGTAACCAGTCCCGCCCTTTCCTCATCTGTAAGATTGTACAGGCCACGGGCGTAATTGGGGCCTTCCTCCACCGTGCCCGCGGCCGCATGCCTTATCTGCCTTACCGAGGACTGCATATGCCTATCTATGAACTCATGATGCGTATTTTTCGTGACCATTACCGTGATGGCCTCCGGAGATAAACCCTTCAGTATCCTGTCCGCCACGCCTATGGACAGTGATCCGGACCTTACACGCTCTTTCACTATACAGAGAAACTCTTCCTGGCATGCCTCATGGTGGAACCGCTTCTTAAGAAAGGCCGCGCGCCTTAAACGATCCGGGTCCCCGGCGTTGGTCCATCTGATGATCTCGATACCGAGCTTGCCCGCTTTTATGCCGCTCCCGGTGACTATTCCTTCTTTGAGCGCGAACTCCATCCACCTTTTGAGCTCGGTTATCTCATGCATAACCTTTGCTTCGTCGCGGGCGTACACGGCGCGTCTGCCGCGTCCGGCGTGGTCGGCATCAAAATCAGGGTTTATCACGACAAGTATTTCATCGGCCATCTTCACGCCGCCTCCCAAATCGATTTCCACGGATACGAGCCGTATCTTTACGCCCCCCTTCAAGCTCCAAATCCCCGCCTCGCGGCGCTACTTCCCTGAAATCATAGGACTTCCACCTCCATACGCCCCGGGTAAACCCTTCGAGGCTTATGCCTTTCGCCCCGGCGTCGGCTTCAATGGCCGCGCCGATCCTCGTCAACTCTGATTCAATGTTCCCGTGAGCGGTCTCATGATCAGCGGCCGAATGCAGCTCTGCCAGCGCGTCATCGGGGAACCCGCCATAATCGCCGGCGATGTAGGGGTCGTATACGGTATCGCCCGGCCGCCCGCGCGCCGCGTCAAGGAATTGAGCCAGCGTCATTTCCTCTGTATCGTTTCCTTCGCCGAAAACATATTCTTTAGCCTCCGCGCCTTCACCCGCCGTCACCACGAGCTGCTTGCCCTGTTCGGCGTACCAGACGATTAAAGCCGCCGCTTTAGCGGCGTCCACGCTGTTCTGCCCCCACATTTCGGCCGCGGCAGGATTTCTGGACAGCATTGTGTAGAGCTGTATGGAGGAATACGCCGCGAGCATCGGCTTTACGTCTTCCAGTATGCCCGGCTCCTTCCCGGCAAGGAGCCTGAAATAGGGGCAGTCATAGCCGTCGTCATTCCTGAAGCACGGCATTATGGATACATACGCTATGCCGCGTTCCCTGAACAGCCTTAAAAGATTGTCGCTGTGAAACCCTCCCGTGACAAGTACGCATTTGCCGTCCCTGAATTTTAAATTCTCGATAAATTTTCCGTCTCTTTCGAGCGAATATTCGTAGAAATTACGGACACGGTCAAGATACGAGTCAAAGGCGCCGACATCGGAGTCGATTCCTGCGGCCGCGCCGCGTGACAGGGCATTGGCAATTATAAAATCGAGATAACGCTTTATCCTGAAAGAATCCCTGTTGTCCGCGTAATACGCGTAATCGTCGCGGGTCAGGGTAAAATTAAGCATGTTGCGGGCGATAACGAGGTTGCGGGAAAGCATGTCGAGCTCGCGCTCGCGGCCGTCGCGGAAGAGTTTTTCTTTCACGGCTTTTTCAAGCGCGTCCAGTTCTGACATAACCTCGATCGCGTCTACCGAATCGTACATCCCGGTATAGGCCGCGTAAGAGGCCAGGTTGGAAAACGCGCCTGTATCCAGGCCCATGATTCCGGCCGTACGGAAGAGGTATTCGTAGAATTCATGCTGGGGTACTTTTTCCAGCCTGAAATCGACGGTCCTTTGCACCAATTTTTCCATGTCGCCGCGGGGCAGCCTGTTCTCGAGCCCTGAGATAAGCGCGTCTCGCTCCCTATCGGCGCGATCGAAATCGATGTTATCCTCGAGCCCAAGGCAGTCCGCTAAAACGCAGAGGTCCCTGTACGGCGCCGGGTCGATATCGCGCGACCGGGCGAAAGCCGTTAGAAAAGCAACGTATGCCCTGAAGGTAATGCCACCGGATTTATAAGCCCTGTAATTTTCATCCAGGTCAAACAGTTCACCGGAATAAATCCTCCTCTTCAGGTTATTGAGCGTGTGATCCAGGGCATCAATGCACGCATTTGCCTTCTCCCGGAAGGGAAGAAACTCCCTGAACACTTTCAGGTTTTTAATATAAAGCCCGGTATCTTCCACGCCCCAAAGATATATCACGTCAGGATCGAGACAACCAGTGTACTCCCCGCCGTTAATAATTCCTTCGCGCACAAAATAGTCCAGGACCTTTTCCCGCAAGTCCCTTTCCTCGATCCATGTAAACGGTGACAGGTCATAATCTCCGGAGCCGCCTTCGAGGTTTACCGTTTCGATCCCGTATTTGCCGCTGATATAGTTGATAAGGTCTGCGACCGCGTGCTGGCAGTTATAATTTGCGTGGGCGTCCTGGATGTGAATTACGGTCATACACGCATTTTCCGGCCGCCACGCGTGCCTTACGACACCTAATGTTCTCGGTAAATTCACATTTTCAACCGAAAATTCTAAAATAGGCCGCGGGCTATCAGGCATGTCCGAACGGGCACTAGTTCGTCCGGTATCAGCCCTGATAGCCCACGTATTCTCTACAAAGAGCTCACCTCCCCCCGTAGAAAATTCCTGATTTTCTACGGGGCTTTTCCTGTGAAATTGCCTATCGTCCTTTTCCGCAAAGGCAATTTCGCAGGGTCCCGTAGAAAACAAAAAGGACCACACGGTTATCAACGAGATAACACGCAATAGTCCTCTGTTACGAAACTTATGGCCGACTGGCCTAGTGCCCCTCATACCAATCGTCCTTTCTGTACTACTAACAAGTATACAGAGATTTTGTGCAGATAGCAAATAATCATAGCCAGCTTTTTGATAATTAACACAACTGAATCAGTGAATAGGTGACGCTTCTTGCAACTCTATGCATATGAATTTGTTTTAAAACTTATTGAAAACTATATGGTTATGAAAAGCGTTACCAATTTCGATTTGTTAAAGCGCCTGCGATTGATTAGGCGTATTTGATGAGGCGGAGTTGGTTGTCGTTGAAATCACTGATTCGGTCGATGCGGACATTTAATTCGGAGAGAGATATCAGGGTAAGACGGGCGAATTCCGCGAGGCTGTTCCCGGAAAGAAGCCTCTGGAGCGTTGAGGCGTCGGGGATGTTGCGGCTCCTCCCGCCGCTCAGGAGCATAAGGATATTGCGAAGCCTGTCCATTTCGCTGTACAGGACAGCGCGGCCCGCGGCGATTATGCCGTTTATCGCGACAGGTCCGTTGCCCACTACTTCAAAGGCAAGCCTCTGTTCATTGCCTGCATACATTGACGCTTCTTCGCTTTTCAGAAGAAGAACAACGTTGAAATTCTCATCAGACTGCGCCTGCGCGACAGCATCGTAAGGCAGGATCTCAATTAATTCGCTGCTCCAGCCGGATTCAAAGGCCTCTTTTGACGCCGCATTTACCTGCGTTATTATTCTCTTCTGGCAATCAGGCATAAGACTCGCCGACACCACAATCTTCCTTTTTTTGCCGCTAAACGCGCTGTCTTTGCGGCATAAGCTGTTTAGAATATGCTCTTCCTCACCCGCGATACGATTACACAGGTTGACGGGATCTTCGGGAACCGCAGGATCCGTGATGCCGGGAGAACAACCGTTAAATCCGGCATACCACAAGCGGCTGGTCTTTACCACGTACCGTACTTCGGCACCTATACTGCTTCTCATCCGGCGCCTGTCAGTATCAAGCATGCCTGCCCATATCTTCATGTTTCTGAAAACATGGGATGTCATAAACACCCTGCTGAACTTCCGGCCTGCCCCATCAACAATCCTGTCGGTAAATTCTTCTATATCCCTGTAAAGCCCGGGCGCAGAGTCACTCATGCGCCTATAGAAAACCACATCCGCTTCCGTCTGGTCCGACTCACACGTTATAAGTCTTTCCGTTTCATTCATGCTCCGATCGGTCTTAATACTTTCTTCGAGACGCAGAAAAAGCCCCAGTTCATGAAGCACCCTTTCACCGAGTATTAGGAGCGCGCATTCCCTGTCACGACCGCCTTTTCTTATATTCGCAAGCAGGTATTCCACAAATGCCCTGTCAAACATTATCCGGCCATCCGCTATGAGACAATTGGAGGGCAAATCATCCGCGACTAAAACCGCTACCTTATCCCCCGCTCTTGCCCGCATTTTCATTTTTATGCCCTCATATGCGGTATGCCATTCATGCCCTTCCCCGCCTTGCCCGCCATCCGGGCCGGATAAAACCTCTTCGCAAAATCTCAGCGAATCGCTAAGTGCCGCTGCCAACTCGTTCGCGCTATCGTCCCGATTCGCCCCGGCTGTTTCAAAACAAAAACCGGCAGGGTCAACCGCCACACCCGCATACCGGGGAACAGCCGGATAAGCATACACCGGAGACGTCACAACCGCTATCATATCTCTCTCATCAAGCAAAGACGCCCTGAAATCATCGTCAACAGTAAACGAACACCTTATGCCCGAGCTTTGTTCCGCCAATTCCGACAACTTAGCGGCAAAATCGCATACCGCCTGCCTGTTAAATAAACCAACCGTACAATTCGTGAGGAAAATTCTAAGATTTTCCATCAACTCCCCTCGCAGAGACGATTCATGTTCAGTAAGAAGCCTCCCTGAACTCATTCGGTCCATGTTCTCCAGTTTTTCTATAAATGCCGCGGCTCCTTCCAGCACATCATAAGCGTTCGCCACCTCACCCGACTTGCGTTTCCTGTAAACCTCTCCCCTGATATCTCTCAGTGCATCCTTAATTAGCATCGCGGTATTTACCGGAATTTCACTGAAACGTGACGCCAGCACATCATTGAACATCACCCCGCCCCTGGTCCATGTCTCGAGAGCATTCACGTCAAACGCGCTTCCTATCAGCAGTTGATAATGTAACATCATTGAAAACATAAAAAAGCTAAATTTGTTAGGGCAAATCGGCTGGCCCGGCTCGTCAACAGGAAAAGTGAAATGTACCCTTTGTATAGCCCATCTGGAAGGTGCTTCGGAAAACATAACATAATCCGCCCCGTTTACCGCCCCTTCACGGGTCAGTGTTCCAATCAAAACATATCCAAAGGGCGGCTGAATAGCAGAATTCGAATGCACATCTTCTAGCGCCTTATCTACAAACTGCTTGAACATGCGACCCCGTTCATATCTGCTGCAAACCGCTACCGTTCGGTCAACAGCAGATGAAAAAACAGTCCCCATGTCAACAGACAATAACTCCTTGATCTCATCGGGTAACGTAACGAGCTTTTCCATAGCCGCGGTATCATGGGAAGACCTCATGGCAATTATTAACTCATCGAGTTTTGTTATTGCCGCCTTATAATCGGTTACCATATCCATATCGAGCGTATCATCCCTCGGCATGTCTATCCATGCGGCAATTAAATTGCGGAATTTTTCCACCTCCTGACTCAGGCCCGACCACCATCTGGCCCTTACCGCCATCGGTAATCTAGAAGCCTTTTGGCTCATCAAATCAAGCTGTTCCTGCATATTATCTTTTATCCCGTCAAAGGCCTCATTGCTATCATATTGCCTGTCATTCATAATCCTGATATTACTTTCGGCTATAGACAACAATTCATTCATTTCATCCCGTATATCCTTGTTAACAGTGTCCGGGATATTCCTGTTAAGAATATCAGTCAGTCTTAAAAATATCGGCCTCATTCGCGCAATCTGCCGGGAGAAGGATAAGTCCAATGTCCTGAATAAAAGCCTTTCGATTCCCGCTTTTATATATCCTTCGGCAGGCTCATCCATATCGATATCACATATGTTACCGGCGATACACCCCCACCCACCCCGGCTGGCCTCTGACACAACACTTTTTATCTCCTGTTCCGCAGACTCCCCTGCTGACCGGATAGTGTTTTTTACTTCGGACCCACTGCCTACATATACCTCTCTATGGATTTCCCCTAAACGTAAACAATGCTCCCGCATGTTAGTTGTCAATGATGTCAGGTACTGTGTTCGGGTCGTAAGCAGGGAGGACAGGGCAAGGTGCCTTTCCGATACCTGCTCACCGCATACGGCCCTCCGGAATACTTCATCTCTTTCGCGGTCAAGCCTCTCCCCGAAATCACGGAACACCCTGCCGTCTCCGAAAAATCGCACGGCATCGTCAGCTGCACTGCGCGCCTCGCGTATCGCGTCAAATAATGGCCTGTACGTCCGGAGCGTCTTACCGAACGAATCCATGCCGGCAATACTTACTCCGATTTCCTCTTCCAAAGAACAGAACGCGTCATACAACAGGTAGTCTTCATCGTCACTGTCCTGCGCCATGGATCTGAGTCTATCCACCCTGTTATCAAGCATGTCAAGCTGTGAGTTCACCCAGTCGATGCCAAGAGGACCGTACATCCTGCGCAGACCATCCAGCCTCCTCACATTGCCGTCATGCGCTTCCATCAACGTACGCCTGATGCGGGCAAGTCTTTTATCTGCCATATCCTGCAAACCATTGAGCCGGCCGTGCACAATGTTGCAAGTCTTCATAAGAGCCGTGCCTGTACTCTGCCAATCCCTTTCACTCATATGCGGAATGTACTCTCCCACATTATCAACATACGCGGTAATACTGGCCCTTAAATCGACCATTTCTTCCACAACCCTATCTATATACTGGTTATACCCTATCACAGGATGTTTACTCCAAGCACGCGCAGGGGCAAAACGCTTTTCAATGGTTTCCAAACGTGCGCGGAAAGCTAAATTGGCCTTGCGAGAATCTTGCCCCGAAGTGGCCTTAAGGCGGTCCCTGTCCAGGATATCACTCGTTGACTCCGGCGTCGCGCGCGCCCTCCGGTCATCCTCATCAGCCGCACCCGCTACATCTGACATATACGGAAGGTTGAGATAACCGGCTATTCCGGCGCATCGCCTGTCAATATCATTTGTTCCCGTAACACCCGCTAACTCCAGAAATTCCATGACATCACGCTGAGTCGGCCGCTCACCATCACGATTAACAGCGCACAGACTATAGACTATGGCAAGGCCGGCACGGTCCAGCCGCAGTTTCTCGCGATAGAACTTCACCATGTCTTCCATGAGGGCCTGAACATCCTCAGCAGAAAATACACTGCCTGTTAATTCCGAAGCTATTATTTCACCCATGCTTCCCAAAAAACCTTCGCCCGCTTCCTCACTCTCTATATCACTTTCACCGCATTCGCTCAATTCACGCCTGAAAATACCATCCCCGCGTTCCTGCAGTGTTTTCCACCCATCAACTTCGCCTTTGACGCGGCTCATATCAGCCTTGATATCAGCGGAAAATTCAGGATACGCTCTCACAATCCCGTGAATCGTGTCCACGCAGACCGCGGCAAACGCCAGCCTATCGGGCGACGCGGCTTGCCGCCCTCCGCTCCTATACCATAAATTCTCCAGCATACTCACAATCTTGACTCCTATGTCATCAAACATACTCTTAGCGTGCCTTTTTGTCTCCTCATTCACCACGGCCGACACATCCGCTCCCCTGAACGCATCATTAAGAAGTTTCGCTGACCTGGCAAGATCCGATAATACTGATACCACTAACTGCCGCCTCTCTTTCTCCACACTATTAACCGCCATATTGGACGCCTTGCCCTTCAACTCAGGATAGTACTTAAGACGCGTTATCTTCATCCTCGCCATCTCATAATACGCCTGCCCTGCTCCTGACATGCACCGGAAATTATCCCGTGCGGCCCTGTCCCTCATCACCGAACAGGCATCATTAAGAAAACTTTTTACCGCCCCCTCTTCCTTAAGAAACTCCTCGGGCGTTACAGACCCGGCACTTATAGAGCCTTCAAGGGCATTGAGCCTCGTTATCGCTTCACCGATATTCATGTACATCTCGTCCAGGATAAGTTTGAAATTATCCGGGTTGGCTTCTATCAGATGTCTGATCTCAAGCCTGGCATCATCCCTCTTCCCGCAATGCTTGAGCGCGAGCGCCCAGTCCTTGTGATACTGCGTGTTATCAGGGGCCAATTTGTGCGCTATGCCGTAAAATGTTTCGGCTCTTGAATACCCGCCCTGCGTTCTCATGAAATATTCAAGATTGCCTATCGCGTCACATACAGCCGCCACGTCAGGGGCCAACTCCGGGTTCTTTTCGCATAGATGGACCAGCATTGCGCGCACACCCGCCTGGTTCGCGTCACCGCTCCATACGCCGGCAGGCAGGCGTTCGGCCGTGCCGCCGCCGAACTGCCAAAAAAACGCGGCCATGTCGAACGGTATACGGTTCCGGACATCGTCAAAAACCCTGTCTTCATGCGCCCCGGTCAACAGCGACAGCAGACCGTACGACAGTTTGTTCATCTTCTCATCGCGGTCAGGCCCACGGTACGGCCACCCGCCGCGCGCAAGTTCGCGCGCCAACCGCGCGGCCTCAAAAAAGGGCGGAAGCACGGCAACGGCCGCCTGCCTCACATCAACCTCGATAACAGGTTTTCCGTCATGAGGCACACTTACGACGATAGATGTTTCATACTGTCTCCCGTCCACAGCGCATGTAATGAAATATTTCCCACCGGCACGGCATTCCAATGACCTAACACACACCCGCTTTGCGGCCAGCTGCCCCGCCGGGAAATCGGCTATTGTAAGCTCCTGCTGCTTTAATCCTTTGTCAAGCGCCGATAGGACGCATGCGCGGACATACGCCTCCACGGCGTTCCTGTATTCCTGGTCAGCGGTCAGCGGGGTATTGAACGATTGCGGGCTTAATCCATACGCGTAATCGGCCTGTACAGAATTAACGAGGAGCGTAAACGCAATCAGCGCCCGTAAAAAAGGGCGGATACCGGATAAATAAGCACTAGCTATATCAACTTTTAATTCTCTCATATTATAGCAAAGTATACAACATGCGGACAAGGATCATGTCATAATAATGTAACGAAAATGTAATTTTATTTGTAAAGCACCAGTGAAAGCGGTATACTA
>JBDRBZ010000167.1:0-3758 GCA_043822175.1 Candidatus Omnitrophota bacterium | reverse complement strand
TTAACCGGCTCAAGGAGATAAAATACGCGCAAACCTTCAAGGCCGGTGACGCGAGCGAGGATTTTGTGGAATTGCCTTTGTCAGCAGCCGATATGTCTGATGCGGAATACGTCTATTTCTTTGTCAGTCCTTCGGCAAAGGGGCTTAATGCCACAATCGAAGTGAGTGATAGCGAAAACCATACCGCTCAGATAGACGCGCAGTGGCAGGCATGTCCCGGCCATTCTGTGTTTTATCCTGACAGGGCTAATCCTATATTGCGGTCTACGGCGGTAGCCAATTCCGTAATGCTTGACGATAACGTCGTTGTTATCGTGCCTGCCCAGCACCTGCGGGCAAAGGGCATAAACACGGCGGCGCTTAAGAGTGTTTCGGTAAAAATGGGGATCCCCGAAGGGGCGGCCCAAACGCGGGAAACGTTGATATCCGCGAGCCAGGTCTATGCGCTGGGCAGCCTGGGCAATAATTACGACGGTGATATAGGCAAAATACCGGAACTTAAGGAGGACGCTATTCCGGCCGGCATTAGGGTGAAAATAGGGTCACAGGGTGAGATATATGTCTCGAGAGAGATAAATACCGGTGACCCGCGGCTTCCGCCTTATACTGAGACGGTTGTACTGCGCCCTGATTTCTCGGTTATGTGCAAGGTGGTGGAAAGAGATTATGAGTCACCGTTCGGCATAAGAAGCAGAGAGCGTTTGGTTACATATTATGACACACGCGGTACCACCCCCATTCTGATAGAACGTTTTGACCCGAAAGACCCGGCTAAGGTAACCCGGATATACAGGAAACTCGCGCGTGACGGAGACTATGTGTTTGAGTTTACGGTTGACCCGTTGACCGGTACGGCGATAAGAAACGCGTATCACATATCGTCAATAACGCCGGAAGACGCCGTCTGCAGGCTCATGGGTAAAAACCGCATGGTCGTTCCGAGGCTTGACGATTCTGAAGAAGCCAGGCGCTACAATGACAACTATAATCTGGTAGGGCGTGAGGTGCTGCGGAGAATAGGCATGGAAAAGGTCAATGAACTTACGAAGAAACTGCGTAAGATGAAAGAACCGGAATCGACAGCCGAGGAAAAAGAAAAGATAGACAGGGAAGTAGAAATTATGAAGAGAGAATATTCGGGCCTGGATATTTTCACCGGAAGGGGCGCTTATGCCACTGAAGAGGAGGATGTGAGAAAGGAAGCGCTGGAGACCGGGATGCGCGGTTTTAAAGAGGTATTCAAACAGGCAGGAAGCCCGGAAGAAGAAAAGACTACGGTGGGTTTATTCGCGGTGGGCGGGATAATGACATTCCTGACAGGCGCTTTTTTTGCGGTTACAGGATTTATTAAATTGCGTTTGCCGCGCTTTATGAGGAGAAGAGGCGGCCCCGGCGCGATGAATATTACTACCGAAGAACTTGGCCGCGCGTTTGGGGAGGCGTTTGTCTTCACGGTTTTGTCAGGAGTGGGGATAGGCATTTCCCTGGCGTTTTTCGGTGGAATGGCTGCGGCCCTATTCGGTATCTCGGCAGGCGTCGGAACGGCATTCGGGGCGGTACAGTGGATGACGGCGAGGAGTATCCGCAGGGCCCTGTTGAAACATCATATAGAGATCCGCGGCCCGGACGGCAAGGAACAGGCAATCGCGCGCTTCAATCCTTCCCGTGATACTTCCATCCCCGGGCGAAAAGGGGATATCGAATACCTGGTAAGACTAACCGATGGTGCAACCGCTTACCGCACAAAGGCCGAAATAACCGAAGATCGAGACAGTGATAAACCGGATATAACGGCTGTGCCCTTTGACAGCATGTCCGGATTTACGCGCTTCTGGGTATTATCTCACGAACGCTCGCACGCCCGGATCAGGAACATAAGAGAGTTTTTCGGTATTACGGGCGCGTCATATCTGTCGTGCGTGGAAGAATTTATAGTTACGCGCTTCCCTGTGCTCGGCATGGTGGAGGGGGCGCACCTTAAGCATGTCGCCCGCGCTATAGTTATCGGCGGATTGGCGATGCTTTTAACGGGCTGTACACCCGGCGTTACCGCTGTTACATTGCCGACACTGGCTTCGCTCGGTTTCAGCACTAATTTCACTTTCGGCCTTTGGGGTGTCGCGGCTCTCCTTGTATATCCTTTATATTTACTGGTGTATTCTGTTATATGGAGATGGAGATACAGCGCATGGATAGGTTCGCAGAGGCAGCAGGCCGCGGGTGAGGAAAGCCTGTTGCGGCACAGGGATATAGAAGAAGCTATAGGCAGGTTTTCGCGTAATGTTATCGGTATTAACAACAATTCTCAGGACTTCATCATAAACAGCATGGTCGCCGGGGAGACTCCGCGCATATCGTTCAGGACATCGAGCGGCGATATGGAGGGCGCGTTTTTATTCCAGCTTGTTCACTTGTACACGTTACTTTATAGGTGGGCAGAGGAAGCGCAGCTGCCTGAAGCCCAGAGATGCAGGGTTGACGCGTTCGCAAAGATCGTCTGTCGTTCGCTCGCGCAGGAAGCGGCGCGCGGCTCGACAGGTGCCTTAAATAGTGTAAGATATCCCGGTATTCCGGGGAAGGTGGATATCCAGATATGGGGAAAAATAGAAATCTACCTCAATCAGTATGTAAGCAGGCTTGTCCCGGCTTTGCGTCATGATATTGATAACGGACAGACCCGTACGGGAGCGGTAAGGGGGATAGTTGACGAGTTGTTTGCTCAGGACTACAACGCAGGGATTGACGCGTTTATCGGCATGCCGCAGGCAAATTTTGAGATAAGCGAAGATGCCAGATGCAGGGCGATTGAATTTGCCCGTGCCGCGAAAGCGTTTGCCTACAAAGAGCGCCTTGAAAGCGTTCACCCGTATTTCGCTAATTACGCGCACATGATCCCGAAAGTTATCACAACCATACTGGCTACGCTTGTTTTACGCGGAGGGCCGATTACGGGGCAGGTTATAGCGTCGGTGCTTCAAAACGGTATCTCGGGAGCTTCATTGGGGCTGGCAAACATGCTGCCTGCGGCGTTTATCGTTATAGGTGTTATCGGTATATTTAAAAGCCTGCTGGGGGCATGGATAAACTCGCAGAGAGACAGCGGTTCGCGGAGTGTGGCAGAGGAGCTGTTAGGCGTCCTGCCAGGCATCGCGTTTCTGGCGATAGGAGTTGTCGGGCCCTCGTGGTTTATAGGCATACCTTTCCTTTCGATGACAAGCATGGCGCTCTATCTCGGTATAGCACAGCTTGGCATTATTCTTTCGGAATTCATGCATCTAAGCCGGTTTAAAGCAGGAGGCGTGCTGAGAAGATACGCGGCGATTGTCCCGGCGATGCTCTTTATGCTTTTGACCGCTTATCAGGGTACGTTTACTAATTTTGCGGTAGGGGCGGTACTTTTTATTCTGCAGGGATTGACATTGCTTGAGACACTCGGGCTGGTTTTCGCAAAGAGGTCATTCATAGGCACAGTGTTTTTCTGGCATATGAGGCCGAGTTTCCATCCGGGAAGAACTCAAACAATAGCCCTCATATTTACAAAACACGCCATATACACGCTCATCTCGATAGCCATGTGTTATTTCTGTTATCCCATGTTTCTCAATATGTATACAAACTATGGGGCGCTTCAAGTATCCATTATGTCGGCCATGCTTGTTTCATCGCTTCTCCTCATGATGAAGGGGGCCTGGGACCTTACAACAGTCCTGTTTTCCATCATTACTCCAACCCAGCCCGGCAGTGAAGGCGTAGAACAG
>JBDRBZ010000166.1:0-4359 GCA_043822175.1 Candidatus Omnitrophota bacterium | reverse complement strand
ATGCCCGGGGCAGCAACACGCTTGAAGAAACCCGACACCGCGGACGTGATGCCGCCGCGCCTGCTCATTAAACGAGAGCCATCAGCCGCATCTGTTTCACCGACAACATCCGCACCAAGGCTATCGTCCCATGCGTCTCTTAAAGATTCTTCATCCACAGCCGCCGGCTGCTCACGCAAACGAGGCACCCTGTAAAAGGGCTTCGTCGGCAGCCTTTCCTGGATCAGAATATCGTCAGTAGATATGCGCACCGCCTTGATAAAATCGGTCATCTGCGCT
Source organism: Candidatus Omnitrophota bacterium (assembly GCA_043822175.1). Classification (GTDB taxonomy): domain Bacteria; phylum Omnitrophota; class Gorgyraeia; order JABMRN01; family JABMRN01; genus JBDRBZ01. The sequence continues at coordinate 4,080 of JBDRBZ010000166.1, read as the reverse complement.
ATGGCGTAAGGCAGAAACATCCTGACATTGCTTCCGCCACAGCCGATATTAGGCTTAATAACAAGCCCATGAGGCAGGCCTCGCGGGCCCAGCGAGCACACAAAATCGGTTATACCATCAACCAGGGCGCTCATGCCCGAATCGCTGTCCATCGAACGCAGGATATGACCCGGGATAGCCATTGTAGCGGGGTGGTTAATGCCGTTCGCTTCCATAAATGCGCTGAAAGCCGCTTTATTATTTACAATACTGTCTACTGCCGTAGATACCATGCACGGCACCCCTGTCCTTTCGAAGTAGCCCTCACGGCCTTCATCCACGGCAAAATGCTGGCCCTCGATCATGTCAAGGCATACCGGTTTCTTAAACCTGCCGTACCTTACGCGTCCGTCACGCCCCACAAAAAGGCCGTACCGCGCGTAAAGCCCTTTTCCTTTCCCGGGAGTAAACACGTTTCCTGTAGGTATTAAATATATAAAATTGACGCCTGTTATGTCGCCGCGCGCTGCCATATAACCTGCCAGGCTCAGCCCGGCCGTACTGTAGGGCACAATCCCGACATTCACACCATCAGGATACGGCAGCTCAGCCGGGTCTATCGCGGATTCTATGCCATCAGTTGAGAATTGGTTTGCCTCAAGCAGATCCTGTGCCGCATTCATCTCGGCAAGTTCGTCCTCCATAAATCGGTATACTATCTCAAGATTGAGCGCGGGATCGCGCGCGATTTCACCCAGTGACGGCCCGGCCTGCAGGTCCATAACCAAAATGGCCACAAGGGCCGCTGACAGGCCCGCTAAAACCATCCAGATATTGACCCAGCCCAAAAAGAAAAATGAAACACCTGTCAGAAGCAGCGCCTGCATCGTATACGCGAACGGCTCTTTCACCGCATCGTTTGTACCGAACGCCGGAACGGCATGGAAAGGCTCATGCGTAACAAGCGCGAATATTTTGTTCAGCCAACGGATATATTCTCCTAAAGTGTTATGCGGCCGCAGAAATCCCGCAGCAGACACCCCCACGTCACTTAGCCATCCCCGAAATCCCGAGTACGTGGCCACCGCGCGTTTCACGTTAAACATGTCACCCCGCCAGTCTTCAATGCGCTCAAACCCGTCTGACACGGATTTCGACACAACCGCGTGTAAGAAAATAAATCCTGCGGCGATCAGAACACTGAACGCCAGGGGAACCGAAACCATGCCTATCACCGCAAAAACCACTCCCGCCAGGCCTGCCAGCGCAGTCCATCCGGCGGATTTCGCCAGCCCGCCCACCGTGCACTCTCCCAGCGGCTCCGCGGGCCGCGGCTCCGCGGGCCGCGCCGGGTCCGCCGCCCCCGCCAGCGCCGTCCGCGCTAACGCCCATTTCCGAATAACCTCAAGAGCCAGCCCCGTGTCCATCTCAGTCATTAACACGTCGACTCTTCTGTGTATTATATCGTCGGACCTAAGCGACGTTTCCCCTTCCACAAGAACGACCGCATAACCGCTATTATGAAGCGCAACCGCATGACTGCCCCCTCCCATCTCCACGTCTCTCGCACTTGCGAAATGCATGATCTCATTTGGAGCAATACCGAGCTTCTCTTCATACCTGCCAAGTCTTGCTGAAAACAGGTCCCCGAAACAGTAGTCAACCAGGCCGCACATTTCAGGGTATTGCAGCTCAACATGCTTTAACCAATCATTCACACTAGTGCTAAAACTCGCCGTTATCGCTATCTTAAGGCCGAGGGCTTTGATTGCATTGAAGAACTTAAACAAAGAACTAACTCCTTCTTGCCATAGCGGTTCAATAACATCTTTCCAATCAAATGACACAATCGCGACTTCCCCGGCAGGCTGGTTAAGGATATAATATTCTGGATTTTTTCTCGCGCGACCAACCTGGGTATCCGATAGAGAAAACGTCCTCGTACTGCCCGAGCTCCCTGTGACTGTAATACTTTCAACCGTGGAATCATCAGGCTGGATTCCGGACAATATAAAAAATATGCGAGAGAGCGTTTCAGCGCATTTTCTGAAACGTGTTTCATACGGATAATAATGTTTGTACAGGCCTTCCAAAAGATCGCGAGAGACCCCTATCCCGGCAAGCCTGGCATCGAGGGCCTTCCCGAACGCCGCGCTATTAAGCCCAAAATCCAGGCCTTCGCAGGCCCTGACAATTTTGGACAGCAAAATTCTGTACTGCACATGATATATCCTGAGTGCCTCGCGCGAACACGTGCCGCGCATAACATCCTCGAAAAGGGGGATCAATGTACCCCTGTCAAACACAGTCAACCCCAGCCGCTCCGCGGCTACGACCTCTTCCCACCCCACCCTTTCTATAGGCGCGCTCACCGCTTCCGGAGGAGCCGGGGTAAGCGGGGCCCACCTCTCAATCACGGCCCTGCCCCCGTCGTCAGCGGCGATAGGAAGGCTGCCGAGAAAAATAGCTCCGCTGTTATGATAGACAAATGGCATATCATGCCCGTCTATGCTGATGGTATCACCGTCCCGCATAGTGTGTCCGGCTATGTACCATGTGCCGTCCCTATACTGATAATCCCTCTCAGGCAGTCCTGAAACCACTGTAATGCCGCTGCCCCTGGCCACGGTTTCGGCATGCACGGAAAGCTCAAACGCCACTATATGGACGCCTTCGGGAAGCTCATTTACCATCTCCTGGTTTACCCTGTCGAGGAGCAATATAACCCCGTCCACATCAGGCGGTTTTTCGTCGTTATATTTCGCCTTGAGCCTTTTGGCGGCATCGACGGTAGTAGCTACCCAGCCGCGCAAAGCGCCGCCTGATACGCCATGCCCTCTTGTCACAGGCGTGTTTCCCGGAGAATCCTCGAACTCAGGGTAATCGTCCTTGATAAAATCTTCGTTGCACTGTGTTATCCATACATAATCATGCTGGGTCTTAGCGCCCCTTTCATCCCTGCTGTCGAAACTCTCAACCGTAAACTCGATGTGCTGGTTGTTGCCGAACATATCCTTGAGACGCCGCGCATAATACAGGATCTCATTAAATCTTTCGGGCTCAAGGCTCTCCAATGTCTGCTCGTTATCATGGACTTTTTCACAATCTGACAGAATCACATAATTACGGTCAGCCCCGCTCATCAACTGCTCGCCCTGTGACTTGTAGCGGAACCTTCCTAAAAGCACTTCCCTGCCGTCATCCAGCACCTTCAAAGAACAGTGCCCTGTGCCTGATATACGGCCGTCGGCAGTAGCCCATCTGTTTCCGTAGACTGATTTCTCAATAATAACGGCCGTGCCCCACTCCTGCGATATCCGCTTACGCGCCCGGTATCCGCGCGCCTCTTCTGAATCCCAGGACGCATAGACACTGTTAACGGCGAGCATTATCTGGTCCATGGCCTCTTCCGGAATACTCTGCCCCCTGCCCTGACAAGCGATAATTTCCTTATAGCGCCGGCATACATCGCGCATCTTATCCGGTTCCAGATCTATCTGCCGATAAACATTGACCCCAAACTCATTTTGAAGCACTGATTCAAAATAGTCTTCGTGTATCCCGATCACATGTACAGCGTACGCCCGCAGAAAGCTCGCGTATGTGTTATAGGCAAACCAGGGATCGCCGGAACGTTCGGCAAGCAGGTCGGCCCTGGCGTCATTCATACCTATATTTGGTATAGTAACAAGCAGGCCGGGCAGCATGAACGCTGAACCGCTTCTGGCATAATATGTAAGATGATAGCCCGTCAAATCACGCATTTGACTGATTTCTCTCTCAAGCTCACCCCTGAACTCAGGGGAATTATAGACATCAGGCCGTGTGGTAAGCTCTGCACTCAATATAACGCCCGGCGGCACCGGAATACCTTCACGCGCCATCCTGACAAGGTTCAGCCCCTTCTTGCCCCATAGGGACAGAAGCGGCTCGCGGCTGACATAGGATTCCCCTCCGAACCTGTAAAACCAGCCATCCGCCGGCTTCCGCGCCCGTTCGCGCGTGCCGGGAAGGTAATCATCCGTATCCTGCGTTAATTCACACTCGAGAATATCGTTAAACTTCCCGAGCATATACCCCAGATTCATGACGCAGGAATCG
>JBDRBZ010000165.1:0-4183 GCA_043822175.1 Candidatus Omnitrophota bacterium | reverse complement strand
AGGACTCATGGTGGACTATAGGGGTATCGGAAAATATCATAGAGGCCAGCTGGCTCGCCCTTGTCGATTCTGTGGAATATAAGCTGTTAAGGGATCATGCTAAGGAAAAAAAAGGTATAAGCCCGAAAAAAGGGCAGACCGGACGTTAAAGGGGAAAAACCTATGAGCGAGATACCCAAGGTATATAATCCCAAGGAAACCGAGGATAAATGGTACGGTTTCTGGGAGGCAAAGGGGTATTTCCACGCAGAGCCCGATCCCCGGAAAAAACCTTACTGCGTTGTTATTCCTCCTCCGAACATAACCGGCATCCTGCACATGGGGCACGCGCTCAATAATACGATCCAGGACATCCTCATCAGGTTCAAAAGGATGCAGGGCTTTGCCGCGCTGTGGATGCCGGGCACGGATCACGCCGGCATAGCGACACAGAATGTGGTGGAGAAGAAACTCGCGAAAGAAAAAATCAGCAGGGAAAGCCTGGGCAGGGACGGTTTTCTCGACGAGGTATGGAGATGGCGTGATGAATATGGCCAGACGATCATAAAACAGCTTAAGAGGCTGGGGTGCTCCTGCGACTGGCAGAGGACGCGCTTCACGATGGACGAGGGCCTGTCCCGGGCCGTGCTGGAAGTATTTGTGAGGCTTTATGAGAAAGGCCTGATTTACAGGGGAAGCTACATCATAAACTGGTGCCCGCGCTGTAAAACCGCCCTGAGCGATGAGGAGGCCCAGCACAGGGACGTGGAAGGCATGCTTTATTATGTAAAGTACCCTGTCGAAGGGCATGACCCGATGAAAGGTAAACCCGGGAAAAATGATTTCGTCGTGGTGGCTACAACCAGGCCCGAGACAATGCTCGGCGACGTTGCCGTGTGCGTTAATCCGTCCGATAAAAGGTACGCGCATCTGAAGGATAAACGGCTGATACTGCCGATTCTTAACAGGCGCCTCAAGGTTATCTGTGACAAAAAAGTGGATCCAAAATTCGGCACCGGCGCGTTAAAAGTGACGCCGGCGCACGACCCGGTTGATTTTGAGCTCGGCATGGCGCACGGCCTGGAGCAGGTCAATGTCATGAATGACGACGCCAGCATAAATTCCCTGGGCGGTGATTTTGCGGGTATGGACCGGTTTGAGGCGCGCGAGGCGGTCATAGACGAACTGAAGGAAAGGGGGCTTTTCGTTAAAGCCGAGCCCCACAGACATGCCGTGGGGCATTGTTACCGGTGTCATACAATGGTCGAACCCAGGCTTTCGAAGCAGTGGTTCGTGCGTATGGCCCCTCTTGCCGGGCCAGCCATTCAGGCGGTCAGGAAAGGCAAAATAAAATTCTACCCGAAAAGATGGACAAAGGTATACCTTAACTGGATGGAAGGCATCAGGGACTGGTGTATTTCCAGGCAGATATGGTGGGGTCACAGGATCCCGGTGTATTATTGCATGAGTTGCGTGAAGAATGCCCGGCCTGCGGCCGGTGACCGGGCAGGCGGGGAAAAGAAAGCGGAGAGGGCCGGGGAACCCGGCGTGATAGTCTCGGGCACGAGGCCGGATAAATGCCCGGTCTGCGGGTCCGCCGATATCGAGCAGGACCCCGATGTGCTTGACACCTGGTTCAGTTCGTGGCTCTGGCCTTTTTCAACGCTCGGATGGCCCGAAAAGACAGAGGAGCTCAAGAGTTTTTATCCTACGGACGTTCTGGTAACGGCGCAGGAAATTATATTTTTCTGGGTGGCGCGAATGATAATGGCCGGCCTTGAATTCATGAAAGATATCCCTTTCAGCGATGTCTACATACACGGGACGGTGAGGGATGATACGGGCACTAAAATGTCGAAATCACTGGGCAACATCATCGACCCCCTGGAGATTATTGACAAATTCGGCAGCGATGCCTTGCGGTTCAGTATTATCTCGATAACGGCTCAGGGGCAGGATGTGTTCCTGTCGCCCCAGAAATTCGAAATCGGCCGCAATTTTGCGAATAAGATCTGGAACGCGTCCAGGTTTGTCTTGATGAACCTTGAAAGCGGGAGTCACTCCGGACTGGGCGGAGGCGACAATGCCCCGGACCCGGGCCTGTCCCTGGCTGACAGGTGGATACTGAGCAGGTTCAATCAGGCGCTCGGAGATTTCACGAAGTCTCTCGAGGCTTACAGGATAAACGATGCCGCCAACAGGATTTATGATTTTATGTGGCATGAATACTGCGATTGGTATCTTGAGATGGCGAAACTTACCATCGATGAACCCCATACTCAGAACACCATGCTGGAGGTCCTGGAGAAATCACTGAGGGTCCTGCACCCGATTATGCCCGTTATCACGGAAGACATATGGCAGAGGCTGCCGGCGCCCGGGAAAAGGGCCGAGTCGATTATGGTGGATGCCTGGCCCCGCGCGCAAAAGGCATTTATATCCAAGACTATTGACAGCGAGATGGCCCTTGTAACAGGCATCATACAGGCGGTAAGGAACCTCAGGGCGGCCTGGCGCATTGCCCCCAATGTCCTTGTTGACGCTTACATAAAGACCGGCAATGACAGAGAGAGGGAGACGCTCGACCGCAATTCGTCATATCTCAAGAAACTCTCCAGGATAGAGAACGTTATTATCTCCGGGGACGCCGTGAAGCCGGGGCATTCGGCCGTGGCAGTGATCAGGGATACCGAGATATTCGTGCCGCTTGAGGGGGTGATTGACCTGGAAAAGGAAAGGGAGCGTATCGCCGGGCGGATCGAGGAGCTCACGAGGGTGCTCGCGGGCGTCGAGAAAAAGCTCGCGAACAAAGGCTTTCTGGAGAAGGCGCCGGAAGATGTCGTCATGAATGAAAAGTCCAGGAAGGCCGAATTTGAGACGGAAATAACGGGTTTGCGGAATAATCTGAAATCATTATAACCCCGCTGTAAGGCCAAAACAGCATTCAATTGCCATGAAAAAACGTTTGCAGGTAATACTGTCTCATGCCGGCGTGGCGTCCAGGCGCAAGGCCGCGGAAATCATAGCCGACGGCAGAATAAGCGTGGACAACGTCGTGGTAAGGGAAAAGGGGCTGCAGGTCGATCCCGGGCAATCGAAAATCAGGATGGACGGCAGGCCGCTTTCGGAAGAGGAGAAGATCTTCTATGTGCTTAATAAACCGAAGGGTGTGATTACTACGGCCTCGGATGAACGCGGGCGGAGGACTGTGCTGGATTTCATCCCCCTTAAGTCGCACAGGATTTATCCGGTAGGCAGGCTTGATAAAGATACTGAAGGGGCCCTGATCCTCACCAATGACGGCAGCGCGGCCCACAGGCTCACACACCCGAGGTTCGGTGTGGCGAAAATATACGCCGTAGAAGTGAAAGGCGCCATCGGCGACGGCGATATAAAACGTCTGGAGAAGGGGGTCTACCTCGACGGGAAAAAGACGCAGCCGTGCGTGATAAAGGTCGTCGGGCAGACGCCGGGCAGGATGACGCTCAGGATCGAGCTCCATGAGGGAAGGAAACGACAGATAAGGCGCATGATCGAGAAAGTGGGCGGCCGGGTGACCCGGCTCATCAGGATATGGTATGCCGGGATAGGGCTGGGCAGCCTCGGCAGGGGCCAGTACAGGCGGCTTACGAAAAAAGAAATACGGCTTTTAAAGGAAAGCTGTATGATCTATGACGGTAAATAGAGCGGGGTGAGGAATGGGGATCGAGCTGGACAAAAATAGGGTTAAAAAGATAATCAGGGCCGCGCTTAAAGAAGATTTAGGCAGGGGCGACATAACGACCAATTTTATTATTCCCAAACTCGAATCGGTCAACGGCGTTATATTCGCAAATGAGGAATGCGTGCTCTGCGGCATCTCGATAGCCGAGTGGATTTTCAGCGAGATGGATTTTAGCGTGAGGTTTAAGCCGCAGGCCGAAGACGGTGAAGCACTTCACCCGGGCCAGGAAGCCGCTTTTGTCGAGGGCCATGCCAGGGCCATACTGACGGCTGAACGGGTTGCGCTTAATTTTCTCTCCTTCCTGAGCGGTATAGCCACGGAGACGAGAAAGTATGTCGATAAAGCCGGCGACCGCGCCTGCCGGGTACTCGATACGCGCAAGACATTCCCGCTGCTCAGATATCTCGAGAAGTATGCCGTTCAGGTCGGCGGCGGGCACAACCACAGAATGGACCTGGGCGAAATGGTGATGGTCAAAGA
>JBDRBZ010000164.1:0-5496 GCA_043822175.1 Candidatus Omnitrophota bacterium | reverse complement strand
GATAGGACGGTTGCCTCTGTCTTACGTGAAGATGATTATGCTTTAGGCGCGTGTAATTTTAGATATATGCCGAAAGAGGGGATGATCAGGCAGTTCAGAAGCACGATGGCAAAGCTTCTGGCGAAGGCGTATGAAAACGGGCACCCTGACATCGAGGCGATAAGGGCCATGTATGATGAAAAAGGGAGTGCCATTCAGGCCGCCCTGGGACATGAGGCAGAAACACAAGAGGTCCGGATGGAATTGGTTAAGGATGGGTTTTCGGATACTGCCGTGAGTGCCATCGCCATGTTATTTAACCAAAGGACTGAGATCCGCGGCATATTGGCATCGCTTGGCGTCAGGCTTTTGCGTATAAGAGCCAATCCTGAGATCGATGTGTCCCGGGCTATGTATGCGCCTGACCGCGAAATGTACATTGTTGAGATAGGACAGAATGCCGCGGGCGATCCTGTAGCCTGTCTTGAGGGCATACTTGAAGCTGTCCGCGCTTTAAGATATCAATTAGTTGTAAGCATGGGCCTGTCTGTCGCTGAACTGCCTGACATAGATACGCGCGCGATTGCTTTAGAAGCAGAAGCGCATAGTGTTTACGGTATGTCTGCCGGGCAAGCGCTTCTGGAGTTGATTAAATCAAATCTTAATATCCCGGCTGGACTAGAGAACTTTAGGGATAATATTGCTGCTGCGATTGCCGCCTCTATGAACAAAAAGTACGAATTTGATACCAAGCATTTACTCGAAACATTGTTCGGTATGGGTGTGCCTGGTGAATACATTGAAGGTATTGTGTATTCCATCCCTCACCCGCCTATACTGGCCATTGTAGACAGCGGCGTGCTCAGTCCTGAGGAATTCGACCGTACATTAAGGGTCTTTGACAAGCTTGAGATAGTCGTCGGGTTTAAGGGGTGCGCCCTTCTCATGCATGACGGCATAAGGGAGGTTTTCACGGGCATGACCGCGGCCTGTAAATGCGTACTGGCTAACAGGGAGTCGTTTACTGACCTGAAATACGCGTTAAGGAATGCCAATCTGGCTAAAGGCACGACAGTGGATGTCCTGGAATTAGGAGAACTGGATAACGGCGGCATTATCGCGCTTGTTTATGACAGGCTAAAGTTAAGAAAAATACTTGCAGAGATGCTGGGTTCGAACAGCGGCGGCATGGAAAGTGACATAGGTTTTGAGTTTTATCTCATGTGTATTACACGCATGGGCATATTGGAGGGCCAGTACGGCCATCTGGGCGTGTTAGATCTGCCGCCGGTTCAACAGAGCGCGGCGATCATGGAAATCGCGAGAGATGCCGCGGTCAGGAGCTCATATTTAAAACCCATAAAAAGGTTAAAAACGCATAATGTTGCCATCCCCACTGGCAACAGGCCTGAAACCCTCCGGGCATCGCTGTCGCAATATGTTGACAACGTTATAATGTTTAAGCATGACGAGGCCGAGATAACTGTTTTTGACGATTCTGACGGCAATGCCGATGATCCGGGTTCGAACGCGGGAAAGGTCTTTGGCCTGATAGCCGAACTTAACAGGAAGATCGATCGGCACAATCAGACGGCGCATGCCAACATCCGTCATGTCAGGTATGCGGGCAGGGCCGAAAAAGAGGCGTTCCTGGCGGCTTTATCGGAGCGTACGGGCATAAAGGCGGAGGACCTCGGCGCGATTTTCGGCAAAAGCGCCGGCGGCAACAGGAATTACGCGCTCGCCGGGTTTGCCGGCGAGGTGGTGACGTTTCTTGACGATGACTCGTTCCCCACTGTCACGACGGCTACCAGGGAGAGGCAGGAGTCGGCCGAGCGCATCAGATCCGAACGGATACAAGAAAATGAAAAAAGTTTTTTTGCTGAAATGGAGCAATTTTTAGGCGTGCCTATCACAGGACGCATGGACATGATACTCCAAATAATCAATATTATGAACAAGAAACAGGTCATTGGAGAAGATATCGGGGACATTTTCAGGAGGCTTTGCCAAATCTATTGGTACACGCTTCCCGTGATGATGGGGGCGGTTTCAGAGGCCAATGGCGAGAAAAAGATCAGTACAGGCCTTTTCGGCATGGCTATAGCTAACGAGACACGAGGCCTTTCCGAAGAGATACCGGTGGACATATTCGGCGCGCATCAGGCGTTCCTGGGGACGCTAAACAGCGGCGCGGCAATGCGGACACCGGTAGAGGCCAGCCTGGGTATAAATCACATGGAGTTTATAAATCCTGCGTACGATGGTAAAGTAAAAAGAGTTACCTCGGTGGTAAACTGGATGACATATGACGTTGACCTCACTTATATAGCCGCGCTCATGGGGTATGCTGAAGGTCATTTTATCTTAAGCGGGATACCGGAATTCCGCGGCCTGCATGCCAGGTATGAGGACTCCGAAAGGAGGGTCACGCCTCTCAGGTTTGAGCCTTTTTTCTACGGCGAGCGGTTATCCACGGGCGGCGCCAATACTTATGACTTAAGAGGTGATTTTGTATGCCCGTTTTTTAGCGAACGATCAGGGTTCAGGCAGGAAGACGCCATAAGGAGTATGTTTTACCATTCTTTAAGGCCGGACGAGGCGGCAGTGGTCCCTCTTTGCCAGGACCATAAACGCAGTCCTGAGGCAAGGGGCGACGGCATACCGCTTGTCAGTGCAGTCAAGCGTGAAGGTCTGCACTACCTTTACGTGAACCTGCTGAATATGGCGTTTAATAGAGTCTCGCCAAGTCTTAGTACGAATGATGATTCTTATGATGTCATAAGCATCATGGGCAGTGGCCTGGAGGGCCTTTTAGACGCGGATCTGAAGTCTCTGTCCATCGAACACGGATTGACGGCAAAAATGCTGGAATTAAGGGATGTAGTCATAAATGAGGTATATCCCTCGTTGAGGGGCCGCGCCGGGGCCGTGGAATCGGGAGATGAAAGGCAGCTTATCGGAAGGTTGATGGCTGATATAGAACGCGAAATGATAATGCCGTCTGCCTCGGACAGCCCGGAGGCCGTTCTGGAGAAAAGGCAAAGGTATATAGATGAGACCGTAGAGATTGTCCGGCCCGAACTGCGCACGGCCGCGCTTACGCTAAAACACTGGCCCGGGATAATGCGGACCGAAAAGTTAGGCGGGCTTTTGCCGTCTGTCGTGCCCGGCCTTACACGTAAAATAGAGCATTTCAAGGCGCTGGCACTCGATCCGGATGCCCCGTGGATAGGGGAGCTTTATTACATGCCGCAAGAAGAATTTGAAAGCGGGCTGGAAAACGAGATGGATGAACTGTCGCTTGAGTGTTACGACGTGCGTGGCGACGGAAATCATATAAAAGACGAGAAATACGGTTTTGTCGTGGATAACAGGTCTGGTGAGGCCGAGAGGATAACCCGCCTTCTGCATGAGGTGGTGGAAGAGAATTTGGGCCTTGAGCAGATCGTGCGCCTTGCCAGGGGGCCGCCGATAACAGTAGCCGTGCTCACCAGGTCCCCGCACCTGGGGGAGAATTGCCGCAAGGACCAGAAGGTAGGCATAAACGTCCTTGCCCTTGAGGATGACGCCATAGTAAAGTGGGTGCTCTATCATGAAGTCATACTCCATGAAGTCATGAATTTGAAGGAATTCAAGGCAGAGGAGATGAGTTTTCAGTATTTCTGGGGTTTAAGTAACCATGACAGGGGGGTGATAAGGGATATCTGCAGACCGGCGCTTGCGAATGAGGAAGTTATACAGAAATTATATAGCAGACCTGTGACGACGGGTAACGCGGAACCGAAAACGCCCGCGGCTCCTTTACGGGCGCATGGCAGGGATCTTTTTAGCAGAAAGGGCGGAACACGGGAAATTCTGGATGCCGCCTATAGAAAAGGCAATGACAGGCACAGGGCCGTTCTTAAAAGCATTACTTCTTCCGATGATACAGTAGGCTATCTTGAATCGCTGTGTGCGCAGTTTCCTCCCAAGGTGCAATATGCGTACTCCCTTCCCGGATGGCCATTTGTTTTGGGAGGCTGCATGCCGACAGCCGTTTGCCTGTGCGCCGGCCCCCATGATAAACCCATTTACCTGCACTTCCTTGTGTTGTACAGATATAATAAAAAAGAGGATTACCAGGTTCAGAGAATATTCTTAGGAAGGGATTTCAGTGGGTCGGTATTTGCGGATGTCGCCGCGATAGCAGAATCGGGCCTGTGGTCTGCGGATATGCGTGCTGTCCTGCCGAACCTGTGCAAGGCGCTGCAATTTAATGATGTTTCTGCCGCTGTTGCCGACACTCCAGGAAAAAGCGGGCACGGCAATAAACGTGAGCTGTATTTTTATCTGAGGGAGGCATCCAATGACCCGTGGAACATATTTATTAAACAGAAAAGAACAGCGGATGATTTTTTTGCTTATCTTAAACAGGCAATTATCGCATGCAGTCCGTGGGAAGTGACCATTCCGGCCAAAACCTGCGGATCTTCCCGCGGCTGGCAAATATTGCTTCCTTTTGGCTGGCAACCCCACGATATAAAGCAATGGATGTATTACAATTCCCTTGTCCGCCGGATGCTTACCCACGAATCACTCGCTCTCAGCAGCGATGTCATTTATTTGCGCGACATGAGTGAATTTAGCACAGCGGGAGGGATTGCGGCGCAGGACGATGGGTTTGTTTTTTATGCGCTTAGTAATAATCCGGATATGAACGTGTTCATGCATGAGGCCGTGCACATTATTTTTGCCTATTTGGCCAGGATCCTGCGGCCGCACGAAATATTCCTTTTTATTCACAGGGTGGCCCAACGGCACAAGACGTTTTTTGATGATACATTAGCCGGCAGGGAAGCAAGAACGACTTTCTCATTAGAGGACATTGAGCCTGCCGAACAAATAGGTGTTCTGCCCGTAATGCCGGAACTGCGGCAGGCCGATGTAAAGCCCGGAGGCGAAGGCAATGGCGGATACGCGATCCTGGATGCGGCAACGGCCGGCGGCTCGATCCCGGGCGTGTTCGCATATCTTCTGGATAATGGCGCCGTATCCCCTGAAACCGCTATTTCAGGCGCGGATATAGCCGAAGGGCTTGACCGCTCGTTTAAGCACACAATCATACGCGATCTCCGGGCGCTGTATTACCAGTTACGGCTGATCAAAACCGCCGGGCCTGCAGCTCGTGACCCCAGACTCACGGCTATCACCCGATTTTATATTCCTAAATATTTGGCGGATAAGGCAGGTGATATTAGGCCGGTGCTTGCCCGATTTAGAGGTAATAAACTCAGGCCCGGCAGGAAAGAGCTTGAAAGGGTAGCCCGTGAAGAACTGTCATATCTGGCCCCGTCCTATCTTGAAGACGCCCTGGATGAGAGGGCGGGCAGGCTCGATACGAAGATGGCCGCCTGCGCGGACAGATGTTCACGGGGGGCGCTGGTACTGTACGCCGACGATATACTGAACGATCTCGCCGTATTTGATATCAGAAAAACCGTCAAAGCGATGGCGAAAGAGGGCGGCATACTGAAT
>JBDRBZ010000163.1:0-2959 GCA_043822175.1 Candidatus Omnitrophota bacterium | reverse complement strand
TAGGGACGCCGGTGATCCGGTTGATAACGCGAAGGTGTATAACGACGAAGGGGCCGATGAGCTCGTGTTCCTTGACATTACGGCAAGCCATGAAAAGAGAAAGACAATGGTAGAGGTCGTCGAGAAGGTTGCCGCAAAGGTATTTATGCCCCTGACCGTAGGAGGGGGCATCAGGACGCTTGAGGATATAAGGGATCTCCTGAACGCGGGGTGCGATAAGGTTTCGATAAACACATGCGCGGTAAAGGATCCTGATTTTGTGAAGAGGTCAAGCAGCCGGTTCGGGAGCCAGTGCATAGTGGTGGCTATAGACGCCAAGCGTAAAGGCGCGTCATGGGATGTGTACATAAACGGCGGCAGGGATCCCATGGATATGGATGCCGTCCGGTGGGCCGGACGTGCCGAGGAACTAGGCGCCGGCGAGATACTCCTGACGAGCATGGACCGGGACGGGACAAGGGACGGTTATGACATAGAGCTTACCAGACGTGTCAGCGACGCGGTAGGGATACCGGTTATAGCGTCCGGGGGGTGCGGAGGCATGGAGCATTTCTATACGGCCCTCTCTGAAGGGGCAGCGGACGCGGCCCTTGCCGCGAGCGTTTTTCATTTCAGGGAGCTGAGCGTCAGACAGGTAAAGGAATACCTTAGGTCCAGGGAAGTCGAGGTCAGGATGACCTCTTTGTAAACAAGATTATCGCAAGGAGGAATAAATGTCTGTTGCGGAAAAACTGAATTTTAACGATCAGGGCCTTATCCCGGCGATTATACAGGATGACCTGAGCGGGAAAGTGCTGACCCTGTGCTACATGAACAGTGATGCCATATCCAGGTCTTTGGACGAGGGCAGGGTCTATGTTTACAGGAGGTCTAAGGGAAGGCTGATGCTTAAAGGCGAGACCTCGGGGTGCGTGCAGCGGATCAGGGCCGTGTATGTCGATTGTGAGGGTAACTCGCTTTTATTCAGGGTCGATCAGGAAAAGGCGGCCTGCCACGCCGGATATTTTACATGCTATTTCACAAAGATAGAAAAGGACGGCAAACGCGTAATAACCGAGGAACGGGTCTTTGACCCTAAAGACGTGTACAAAAATTAAGGGTGCCGCATGATTTACCCGGGCAGAAAAGAGTTCATGAAGCTGGCCAGGAAGGGGAACCTTATTCCCGTGTATAAGGAGATCAGGGCGGATTTCGATACCCCCCTGTCAAGTTTCATGAAAATCGATGACGGTACGTATTCCTATCTCCTTGAATCGGTGGAAGGAGGGGAACGGCTGGCGCGGTATTCATTCCTCGGCAACGATCCGTCGATGATTTTCGAATCCAAAGGGAAAGAGATCCGGATCCGCGAAAACGGACGCACGAGATGCTTTACTGCGAACCGGGACCCCCTGTCTGAAATAAAAGACATTATGCGGAAATACCGGTATGTGGGGGTCAAGGGGCTGCCGCGTTTTTCAGGCGGGCTTGTGGGGTACATGGGTTATGATATGGTGAGGTTTTTCGAGCGTTTGCCGGCCGCGGCCAAGGATGATCTCGGGCTGCCTGATTCAGTTTTTGTGCTGACAGATACGATACTTATTTTCGACCATGTGGAGCGCGTGATAAAAATAGTGTCAAACGCCCACGTGGATTCCAGCCCCGCCCGCGCGTACCGTGACGCGGTCATGAAAATAGGGAGACTGGAAAATCAGCTCAACAAAGTCATATTCTCGGTTAAAAGGGATGGGCGCGCTGGGCGTAAGGCCTTACGCATAAAATCAAACGTGAGCAAAACGCGTTTTAAGAGGATGGTAACAAAAGCGAAAGAATACATAAAGAAAGGCGATATCATACAGACGGTGCTGTCCCAGCGCCTTTCGGCCGATATATGCTCTAAGCCGTTCGACATATACAGGGCGCTAAGGAGCATAAATCCGTCGCCGTACATGTTTTACCTGAATTTCGGCAAGTTGAACCTTGTCGGCTCGTCTCCCGAGATCATGGTCAGGACAGAGGACGGCCTGGTCGAGGTCAGGCCCATAGCTGGCACGCGCCCCAGGGGCAGGGATGATGCCGAAGACGCGAGGCTCGTCGGTGACCTCCTGAAAGACCCCAAAGAGAGGGCCGAGCATATCATGCTTGTCGACCTCGGGCGGAATGATATCGGGCGCGTGTCAAAGTTCAATACCGTGAAGACGCGGGAACTGATGGCTATAGAGAAATATTCTCACGTTATACACATTGTAAGCGATGTCGCCGGCGTTCTCAGGAAAAACAAAGACATGTTTGACGTGATACGCGCGACGTTTCCGGCGGGCACTGTATCCGGCGCGCCGAAAATAAGGGCTATGGAGATTATAGACGAGCTGGAGCCCGTAAGGCGCGGGCCCTATGCCGGCGGTGTGGGATATTTCAGTTTTTCGGGAAACCAGGACTTTTGCATCACGATAAGGACGATAGTGATAAAGGACCAGAAGGCGTACGTGCAGGCGGGCGCCGGAATTGTGGCTGATTCGAAACCCGAGCGCGAGTACCATGAGACCATGAACACGGCGCGCGCGCTGCTTAAGGCGATCGAAAGGGCGGAAAATGATTCTGGTTATTGATAATTACGATTCATTCACGTATAACCTGGTGCAGTACCTGGGGGAGCTCGGGGCCGCGCTAAAGGTTTTCCGAAACGACAGGATATCTGTCGGGGATATAGCGCGCATGAAGCCGGACGCTATTATCATATCGCCCGGCCCGGGCACGCCGAAGGACGCGGGCATATCAAAGAGCGTTGTGGCCACTTTCTCGGGAAAGATACCGGTATTGGGGGTTTGCCTCGGCCATCAGTGTATCGGCGAGGTCTTCGGTGCAAAAATCGTCAGGGCGAGCCGCATAACGCACGGCAAGACGTCGCTTATCCATCACGACGGCAAGGGCATCTTCAGGCATGTGAAGAATCCGTTCGAGGCGACCAGATATCATTCTC
>JBDRBZ010000162.1:0-11800 GCA_043822175.1 Candidatus Omnitrophota bacterium | reverse complement strand
GTGGCGCTTTTCGGCCCGACAGACCCTGAAAAACATGTGGCCCCGGGAGGGGATTGTAAGGTGATAAAGAAGACTAAGAAATGCGGGCCCTGCTATAAGCCCGTTTGTGATAAGGGATATGTTTGCATGAAATCCATTACGCCGTCGGAAGTGATCCGGGCGGCAAATGATCTCCTTAACGTGAGGACGCGGCAATGAAAGTGCTTATGCTGGCTACACACCTTAACGTGGGCGGGGTGACAGGGTATATGCTCCGGTTATGCGAGGGCCTGGCCGCCCGCGGCATAGAATGCCGCGTGTGCTCTTCCGGCGGCAATGCCGAAAAGTATTTTACGGGCTCGGGTATAGGCACTTTTACCCTGGGGATCAGGACAAAGTTCGAATTTCATCCCAGGCTTATCCCCGCGGCCTTCAGGCTTGTCAGATATGTCAGGGAAAACAGGATCGACGTTATACACGCGCATACGCGCGTGGCCCAGGTGATTGCCTCGGTTGTGTCCCGCCTTACCGGGACTATTTTTGTTTCGACGTGCCACGGCTTTTTCGAGCCGAAAAGATTGTCGCGCCGGTTATTGCCGTGTTTCGGCGACGGTGTGATAGCCATAAGCGATGCCGTGAAAAGGCATCTCACGGATGATTTCAGGGTAAGCGGGGACCGTATATCCGTTGTGTACACCGGAGTCGATGCCGGCAAATTCGGGTCCGGAGCTTCGGAAGAGGATAAGAAGTCGCTGCTCGGCGGGCTCGGCATACACGAGGGCCCCGTGCTGGGGAGTATCGGCAGGCTTTCCCCCGTAAAGGGGTACAGATTTCTCCTCCAGGCCATGGTGTCCGTGCGTGAGGTTTATCCCGCGGCAAGCCTCCTTTTAATCGGGGAAGGGCCCGAGGAGGAGAGCCTGAAAAACATGGCGCAGGACCTCGGATTGGCGGATTGCGTCTTTTTTTTGAACACCAGAGTGGACACGGCCAGGTTTTACCCGCTTTTTGATGTATTCATACTGCCGTCCGTGCAGGAGGGGCTCGGCATAGCCCTGCTCGAGGCAATGGCCGCGGGAAGGGTTTGCGTGGCCTCTTCCGTTGGCGGCATAACCGATGTCATAGAGGAAGGCGTTAACGGGATACTCGTCGCGCCGGCAGACCCGGGACTGCTGGCCGTAGCCGTGGCGCGCGCCCTCGGCGACAGGGCATCCGCGGCCAAGATCGGCGCCCGCGCGCGGGAGACGATCGAAACAAAATTCACCCTGGATGGGATGATATCAGGGACCGTAAAGTTTTACGAAAGGTTTTTACATGAAAAAAAGAAATAAAATACTGATTTTCGGTGTCCTGGCCGTATTCCTCGCGGCGGCGGTCAGGATGTTCCTGGCCTCTATATACGTGCCGCCCATCCTCATGTATCATTCGATTGACGGCAATGAGGAGATGTCGAAGCTCTCCCTTTGCCCGGTCGGTTTCGCGCGGCAGATGGAATTTTTCCATAAGCACGGCTATAATGTGATTTCACTGGGTGAGATGGTGGACCTGATAAAGAAAGGACGCCGCATACCGCCTAAAACAGTGACAATAACTTTTGATGACGGCTTCAGAAATAATTATCTTTGCGCCTACCCCGTGCTTAAAAGGTACGGGTTTCCGGCGACCATATTCGTGATAACGGGGCACATAGGCAGCAAGGATTACCTGACATGGGACGACATAAAGGAGCTCCAGGACAATAACATTACCATAGGCAGCCATACCAAGTCGCACCTCTGGCTCGTCGGCATGAGCGATGAGAAATTAAGGGATGAGATTTTCGGCTCTAAGGAAGTCCTTGAGAAGGGGACGGGCAGGAAGATAGACTTCTTTTCGTATCCGATAGGCGCCTACGACGAGAGGGTTCAGGCCGTGGTGAAGGATGCCGGATATAAGGCGGCATGCGCTACCAATCCCGGCCCGCACAAAAGATGGGATGACATATACGCGCTCAAGCGGGTGCGTATCTCGCGCACGGCAAATAACATGTTTGTTTTATGGATCGAGACAAGCGGATATTATACGTTTATTAAGGAAGTCAGGGACGAGGAATAGTTGATATATCGAGGCGGCAGATATGCGGTATAAGAAGATTCTTATATGGGAAGTCAACTGGATAGGCGACGTGCTTTTCACGACCCCTTTTATCAAGGCCGTGAGGGACAGGTACCCTGATGCCCGCATCGTTTGCATTGTCGCGCCCAGGGCCAAGGAACTGCTTGAGACCAACCCTCACATAAACGAGATCATAGAATACGACGAGAAAACCGTGCACAAGGGGTTGGTAAGGAAGCTGGCCCTCGTGGGGAGGCTCAGGCGTGAGAAATTTGATATCGTCTTCCTCCTGCACAGGTCAATGACAAGGGCGCTCATATGCCTCCTGGGCGGCGTAAAACGGAGGGTGGGGTATTCTTACAAAAAGCGCAACTTCCTTCTCACGCACAGGGTCAGGGAGGCCGTGGCGTCGCAGCATCGCATAGAATATTTTCTCGGCATGGCCAGGAAGGCGGGGGCGGACGAGCCGTATTCCAGGCTTGAGCTGTACCTGACGCCCGAAGACGTTAAATACGCCGACGGCTTCTTCAAAAAAAATAAACTGACAGGGGGCGATACCGTCATAGCCGTCAACCCGGGCGGCAACTGGGACCCGAAGAGGTGGCCGCCCGAGAAGTACGCCGAATTGTGCGATCTTCTGATACAGAGGCTTAAGGCGAGAGTGGTCGTTACCGGCGCCGAAAAGGATATCGACCTTTACCTGAAAATACAGGAGCTCATGAAAGAAAAGATGATTTCGCTTTGCGGGAGTACTACATTGAGGCAGATGGCGGCGGTCTTCAAAAAGTGCTCGGTTGTCCTGAGCGGGGATTCGGGGCCGCTCCATATCGCCCTTGCCATGCGCTCGAAGGCAGTCGCGCTATTCGGGCCGACGTCGCCTTCGATAACAGGGCCGTACGGCGACGGCGATTATGTGGTCCTTCAGCATGACATAGGGTGCAAGGTCCCGTGCTACAACTCCAGGTGCAGGCGGAATAACTGCATGCGCGCGATAAATTCCGATGAGGTTTTCTCGCAGGTCCGAAGGATGCTGAATAAATGAAAGTGGATAAGGAAAAAATAAATCGGGCCCTTGTCATAACCTTGAGCAACGTCGGCGACGCCGTGCTTACCCTGCCGGTCATAGACGCCCTGGCGGCCGGCCTGCCGCGCGCGAGGATAGACGTACTGGCCGCGCCCGGGGTCATGGATATTTTCGAGCATGATCCCAGGGTATCCAAGGTGTTCATGTACGACAAGCGCTCCGGTATTTTCGAAAAATACAGGCTTATCAAAAAACTGCGCGGCATGGGATATGATATCGTTGTTGACCTGAAAAATACCTTTATCCCGATCCTCCTGTTATCCCGTTACAGGACGGCCGTATTCAGGCCGGTAAAAGGGATAATGCATAAGAGGGATGAGCATTTGCTGAGGATAAGCGGTATCGGTTTTAATACGGATTCGGCCTGTTTTGTTTTTCCGATTCTCGAGGATGAAAAAGATAACGCTGACCGGCTTCTCGGCGAGGCTTTCGGGGGCCGTGAGTTTGTCATCGTGAATCCCGGCGCAAAAAGCTGTCTCAAGAGATGGCCCGCGGACCGCTATGCCGGGTTGTGCGACCGGATAATCGGAGAGCTTCATCTGGGCGTGGCGATAGTGGGCTCAAACCAGGGCAGGGCAAATCCGAACAGCGACAGGTTTGTCGCGGATAATGTCATAAAGGCCATGAAAGAGAAAGCGGGTGATTTTGTCGGTAAGACCGGCATGGGAGAACTCGCGCATCTTATGAAAAACGCGAAAGCCGTCGTGACTAACGACTCGGGCCCCCTGCATGTGGCAAGCGCCGTAAATACGCCTACGGTGGCCGTTTTCGGCCCGACAGATGAGGCGAAATACGGGCCACTGGCTGACTCGAGCGTGGTTGTCCGTGAGAATATAGAATGCGCGCCTTGCGGAAAAGCGCGCTGCGTAAGGGCTCATGAGTGCCTGAACAATATTTCCGTGGACAGGGTCTTCTCGCCCCTGAAAAAGATATGCGGATTTTAATAGCCAGGACAGACAGGATAGGCGACGTCTTGCTTTCAACGCCTGTAATAAAGGCGGTCAGGGGAAAGTTCCCGGGCGCTTACGTGGCCTTTTTGGTCAGGCCGGAAACCGCGGACATTGTCAGGAACAATCCCGGCGTGGACGAGGTCATAATCTGTGATAAGCTCAAGACTCATAAGGGCTTAACAGGCATCTTCAGGCTTTCTTCTCGTCTGTCCGGCCTGAAATTTGACATGGCGCTCATACTTCACCCCACAAACCGCGTGCACCTGGCGTGTTTTTTCGCGGGCATACCCCGCCGCGTAGGCTTTGACAGGAAATTGGGCTTCCTGCTGACGGACAGGCTTGCGCACACAAAGCAGGAGGGGGTAAGGCACGAGACAGAGTATACGCTGGACGTGGCGCGCCGTGTGGGCGCCGATACCGGCGATAAGCGGCCGGTGATGTGTGTGCCGGAGGGCGTCAGGGAGGCTGCCGCGAGCCTGCTCAGGGCGCATGGCATCGAGGCGGGGATGAGGGCCGTGGCGGTCCACGCGGGCGCGAGCTGCGTTTCCAAGAGATGGCCGGCGGAAAATTTCGCGCGGGTCGCCGAGACGCTGGCGCGCGATTACGGCGTCAGCATAGTGCTCGTCGGAGGAAAAGACGATGCCGCGTACAGCCGTGAAGTCGCCCGGGGCGTGCGGGATAAAATCAATCCGGCTGACCTTACGGGAAAGACAAGCGTGTCTCTCCTGGGGGGTGTGCTGGAAAAGTGCGCGCTGCTTATCTCCAACGATTCGGGGCCGGTTCACGTGGCCGTTGCCGTCGGGACGCCGGTAATATCGATATTCGGGCGCAAGGATCCCGGGCTTTCCCCGGATAGGTGGGCCCCGCTCGGGCCGCGCGACGTTGCTCTGCATAAGGACGCGGGCTGCGATGTGTGCCTCGCGCATAATTGCGACAAGGGATTTCTCTGTCTTAAGGCTGTCACGCCGGGTGAGGCGGCTTTGGCGGCGGGGCGCATTCTCGAACCGCGATTCGATCCCTCGCGGCAAATCCCCGGGCTTTAGCCCGAGGGATGAAAACGTTGCTGTTGCTCGGGAAGGAGCCCCGGCCTTCGGCCGGGCGAAGCTCCACTTGACGTCGAAAAATGCGCGTGATAGAATATTCTCCCTATCCGCATGATAGGCTATAAGAGGGCATATAACATGAAAACACAGAGCTTCACGAAACTGAAAAGCATCATACAGAATTTCAGGAATAAGAAGGTCCTGGTCATAGGCGACCTTATACTGGACGAGTTTATATGGGGCAAGGTGAACCGCATTTCGCCGGAGGCCCCTGTGCCTGTCGTATGGGTGGACAGGGAGAGTTTTTATGCCCGGAGGCGCGGCCAATGTGGCCAATAACATTATGTCGCTGGGCGGCCAGGCGTATCTGGCGGGCGTGGTCGGCAATGATGAGCGGGGCGGCGTCCTGACCGGCGAGCTCGTGCGCAAAGGCATAAATGTGGACGGCATTGTTACGGATGCGTCCAGGCCCACCATTTTAAAGACAAGGGTTATCGCGCACCAGCAGCAGGTGGTGCGCATCGATAAGGAGACCACCGAGGTTATTAAGCCGAAAGTGATCAACAGGGTTATCGCTTACGTAGAGCGTGCCATGGATAAGATAGACGCGCTTATAATAGAGGATTACGGCAAGGGCCTTATCGTTCCGGAGCTCCTCAAGCCCATTGTGAAAATGGCTAAAAAGCGCGGTAAGATAGTGGCCGTGGACCCTAAAGAGGACCACTTTTCGTACTATAAAGGCGTGACAGTGATAACGCCTAACCATCACGAGGCGTCAAAGGCCGCCGGGATAAAAATGACCGAGAAGACGGCGCTCAAGAAAATCGGACAGACGCTTCTTAACCGGTACCAGACAAGGGTTGTGCTTGTAACGCTGGGAGAGGAAGGCATGGCGGTATTCGAGCACGGCAAGCCTTACAAGAAAATCGATACAGTGGCCCAGGAAGTCTACGATGTGTCGGGCGCGGGCGATACCGTGATAGCGAGCTACGCGCTTTCGCTGGTGTCGGGTGCTACGGCCATACAGGCGGCCCATATAGCCAATTGCGCCGCCGGCATTGTGGTGGGGAAAGTGGGTATTTCAGTGGTAGACCAGGACGAACTTCTGGGAAGGATCAGAGAGGAGCTCGGAAAACTATGAATGCCATAGGAGTCATACCCGCGAGATGGGCGTCCAGCCGTTTTGAGGGGAAGATACTTGCCGAAGTGGCGGGCAAACCCATTATACAGCACGTATGGGAAAACGCGAAAAAGGCCAAGCTGCTTGACGACCTGATAATAGCCACGGACAACGAGAAGGTCGTGAAGGCCGTGGAAAAATTTCGCGCCAAGGTGGTTTATACCTCGCCGAAACAGCCTTCCGGAACCGACAGGATAGCCGAAGTCGTCAACCCCATGGACGTGAAAACAATAGTCAATATACAGGGTGACGAGCCGATGGTGAGGGGCATCATGATCGATAATCTCATTACGGCGCTTGAGTCGCACAAGGACGCCGAGATGGCCACGGTGGTCAGGAAGATAACGGATAAACATGATGTCATGAATCCCAACGTGGTGAAGGTTGTTCTCGACCGTAAGGGATACGCTTTGTATTTCTCGAGAAGCCCGATACCCTATGTCAGGGAAGACGGCGCCCAGGCGTCCATGTTTAATCCCATGAACTGGTTCGCCGACACCGGCGGCATCGCCGATAAGCTGCACCTGGGCTTTTACAAACACATAGGCCTTTACGCCTATACCAAGGATTTTCTGTTCACTTACACGAACCTGCCGTTTTCCAAACTGGAACAGGCCGAGAAGCTGGAACAGCTGAGGGCCCTGGAGCACGGTTTCAGGATAATTACCGTCGAGACTGACATGGACACGATAGGCGTGGATACGCCAGAAGACCTGGAAAAACTTAAAAAGATAATGGAGAAATCCTGATGCGCACGGCCGGCCCTCGCGGGAGTTTCAACATAGGGAAAGTGAGTATAGGCAAAGGGCATCCTTTTGTGCTGATAGCCGGGCCGTGCGTGATAGAGTCGGAGGACTCCGTTATCCGGCACGCGAGGATCCTGAAGGAGATTACGCGTAAGGCGGGTGTGCCTTTTATATTCAAGGCGAGCTATGACAAGGCCAACAGGACCTCAACCAGGTCCTTCAGGGGGCCGGGCCTTAAGAAAGGGTTGAGAATTTTAGGCAGGGTGAAGGAAAAGTTCGGCGTGCCGGTGACAAGCGATGTCCACGGCCCCGACGAGATAAGGGGCGCCGCCGGGGTGCTGGACGTGCTGCAGATACCGGCTTTCCTGTGCCGCCAGACGGACCTGCTTACGGCCGCGGCGAAAACAGGCAAGGCCGTGAACGTAAAAAAGGGGCAGTTTCTGGCGCCGTGGGACATAGGAAATATTATAGACAAGGTTGCCTCCGCCGGCAATGACCGTGTGATCATAACCGAGAGGGGAGTGAGCTTCGGCTACAACAATCTTGTGAGCGATTTCAGGTCAATTCTCATAATGAAGGATTTCGGATGTCCTGTCTGTTACGACGCCACGCATTCGGTGCAGAGGCCGGGCGGCCTGGGCGATAAAAGCGCGGGCGAGGCGCGTTTCGTGCCGGCCCTCTCGAGGGCGGCTGTTGCGTGCGGGGCGGACGCGTTATTTATCGAGGTGCATGAAAATCCGGGCGCGGCGCTTTCGGACGGGCCGAATATGATAAAGCTTGATGAGCTGCCGGGCCTGCTCGCGGAACTAAAGGCGATTGAGGCGGCCCTCGCGGGGCGCGTGAAAGGGTGAAGGGTTACATGAGCATTCAAAGGGCGAAAAAAGTGCTGGATATAGAAGCGGCCGCGATACGCGGTCTTAAAAACCGCATCAACAGGGATTTTGAGGAAATAGTCGGTAAAATCGCCAGGATTAAAGGCCGCGTCATAGTGACGGGCATGGGCAAACCCGGGTTCATCGCGCAGAAGATATCCGCGACGCTTGCCTCGACGGGCACGCCGTCGCTCTTCCTCCATCCGGCCGAGGCCCTGCACGGCGACGTGGGGCGGGTCACAAAAGATGACTGTGTTATCGCGTTGTCCAACAGCGGCGAAACCGAGGAGATATGCAAGCTTATTCCCATCGTAAAGAAGATAGGGGTGCTCCTGGTGTCCATGGTAGGCAATCCAAAATCAACGCTCGCCGAAAACTCTGATTATGTGCTTAACACGCGGGTCAAGCAGGAGGCGTGTTCCCTGGGGTTGGCGCCCACGGCGTCCACAACGGCCATGCTGGCCATGGGCGACGCGCTCGCGGTGGCGCTCCTCGATAAAAAAGGGTTTAAGGAAAAGGATTTCGCGTTCTATCATCCGGGCGGCAGCCTGGGGCGGAAACTCCTTTTAACGGTAGGGGATATAATGCGCACGGGCGGGGAAAACCCCATTGTTGACGAAGGGGCCCTTGTTAAGGACGTCCTGCTTAAAATCACGCGCGCCCGGGCGGGGAGCGCGAGCGTGGTCACGCCAGAGGGGCGCTTGCCGGTATTTTTACCGACGGCGATCTGCGGCGCCACATGGACGGCGGGACGAACATCGCCTACCGCCCTGTCAGGGATGTCATGACAAAAAACCCCGTCACGATAAGAAAAGGCAAGCTTGCCGCGGAGGCGTTCCAGATACTCCGCTCGAAAAAAATTGACGAGATACCGGTGGTCGATGACAGGTCAAGGCCTATAGGCCTTGTGGACGTGCAGGACCTGCTCAAGGCCGGGCTCGTGTAGGAAATGGAGGCCGGCGTGGATCAGGTCACTGCGAGCGCGAAAAAAATAAAGCTGCTTCTCCTTGACGTCGACGGCGTGATGACCGACGGCCGCGTCGTGTGCGGCGCGGGCGGCGGGGAGTTGAAGAGTTTTGACATAAACGACGGCTTCGGCATAGTGCTTATTAAAAGGGCAGGGCTTAAGACGGCCATCCTCACCGCTAAAAATTCGCCTATTGTCAGGCGCCGCGCGAAGGACCTGAAAATAGACAGGGTTTACGGAGACTTTCATTACAAGATAAGGGCGCTGGACAGCATTAAGAAGGTATTTAAAGTCGCCCTTGACGAAATCTGCTTCGTGGGGGATGACCTGGTGGATATCCCGCTTCTCAAACGCGTGGGGCTGGCGGTGGCCGTGCCGAACGCGGTTGAGGAAGTGAAAAAGTGCGCGCATTTTATCACCCGCAAAGAGGGCGGCCGCGGGGCCGTGCGCGAGGTGTGCGAATTTATCCTGAAAAGCCAGGGGAAGTGGGAGCGGGTCACCGCGTGTTATTTCGAATAACGGTAACGGGTTATGTATAAAATTTGTGTCAGGGACGATTTCAGCGGCGCGCACAACCTGAGGGGATACGCTGGCAAATGCGAAAACCTCCACGGCCATAACTGGAAGGTGGAGGTCAGGATCGCCAGCAAGAAGACGGACAGTATAGGCATGGTCATGGACTTTAAGACGGCGCGCAAATACCTCGCCGACGTGCTAGGGCGGCTGGACCATAAACACCTGAATAAGACGCCTTATTTCATGAAACACAATCCCACCTCCGAGAATATAGCGAAATTTATCTATGACGCGTTATCCAAACGGGTCAGGGATATCGCGGAAGTGACTGTCTGGGAAACGGATAACGCAAGTGCGTCATATTCGAAGTAAGACAACCGCCCCTGTTTCGGGGCGGGCGAAAAAGGCCGTGGTGCTTTTGTCAGGCGGCCTGGATTCGGCGGTCGCGCTTCACCTCGCTTTGGAAAAGGGTTACGCGTGTCTTCCTCTGGTGTTCGATTACGGGCAAAGGCACAGGCGCGAGGTGGAGTCGGCGAAGAAGCTGGCCGGGGCGGCGGGTTTGACCTGCGTTGTCGAGAGGCTCAAATTTCCCTGGAAGGGGTCATCGCTGCTCGACGGGAAAAAGGTCATTCCCGAAAACAGGGCCCCGGGCATACCCGGCACTTATGTCCCGGCGAGGAATACGGTTTTTATGGCTATAGCGCTTTCATACGCCGAGGCGGTCGGGGCGAAGGCCGTTTTTATCGGCGCGCACACAGGCGATTATTCGGGCTATCCCGACTGCAGGCCGGCTTTTTTCCGGGCGTTCAGGGATGTGAGAGACAAAGGCACAAAGTCAGGGCGCGGCATAAAGATAATGACGCCGCTTATAAACATGAATAAATCCGAAATAGTTAAAACAGGGGCGCGTTTAGGCGTGCCGTTCGGGCTTACCTGGTCGTGTTATAAAGGCGGCGCCAGGCCGTGCGGGAAATGCGACAGCTGCTATTACAGGGCAGGGGGGTTCAGGGATGCCGGGCTTGAGGATCCTGCTTTATGAAGACCGCGAACATAACCGAGATATTCTTTTCATATCAGGGCGAGGGGCCGTACACGGGCGCCCGCCAGGTGTTTGTTCGTTTCCACGGCTGCTCGTTCGGCTGCAGGTACTGCGACACGCGCCTCGATAAATACGATGTTATAACGGCGGGAGATCTTATAGATAAGGTGTGCGACGCGGCGCGGGACTACCACTCGGTGTCTGTTACCGGCGGCGAACCTCTTGAGCAGACTGAGTTTCTCGAGGTGTTTCTGCCCGAGCTGAAGCGCAGGACAGGCAAGCCCGTGTATCTCGAGACGAACGGGGTCCTTCCCGACGAGCTCGCCAAGGTCATAAACCACGTGGATATAGTCGCGATGGATATAAAACTGCCGTCTTCGACAAAGAAAAAACCCGTATGGGCCGAGCACAAGAGGTTTCTTGAGACCGCGCGGGCTAAGGAAGTATTCGTGAAAAGCGTTGTCACGCGCGACACCACGTTCGATGATGTGCTGAAGGCGTGCGACTTAATAGCCGCCGTGGACAGTAAGACGCGGTTTATCCTCCAGCCGGTAGATCCGGTAGACGGGGTGCAGGGGCCGTCTGACAAATGGATTTCCAAATTGAGAATGAGCGCGGCCAGGAAACTGCCGAACACGGGGGTGATGCGGCAGCGCCATAAAGAGATGGGCATAAGGTAGAAGTTTAGCGGAGGCAGCCTGTGAAAAAAGGATCGTACGAAGGGCTTCAGGGCGGTATCAGGATAATGAAGACCCCGCCGATAGAGACGTGGAAAAATCAGTACATTGACAAGGATTATTGGGTAAAGATAGAGACGTCCGAGTTTACGTGCCTGTGCCCGAAAACAGGCCTGCCTGATTTCGCGACGATTTCCATAGAATACGCGCCTGACCGCGACTGCATCGAACTCAAGTCGTTTAAAGAATACCTGGTATCGTTCCGCGACGCCGGCGTTTTCCACGAGCATGTCACCAACCGTATCCTCGACGATTTCGTGAAAGCCGCCAAACCGAGACGGGCCAGGATCCGCGCCGAGTTCAACCTCCGCGGCGGCATCAAGACCACCGTCGAAGCCGAATTCCCCAAAGCCTGAATCATATGTAACGTAGCGGGGTGGGAGGGGGTAGGAGCGAAGCGTATGTGAAAAGTCAATTTCTCGCGGCCCGGATAAATTTCTGCGCAGCTCGGGACTTGCTTCTGAAATCTATTTAATACCGGATGACCTTAAGTTAATAAGTTAACTCCGTCCCCTATCTTTATTTTGCCCTAAAAATTAAACTCCAGGTTTCCCTCTGTGCCAACGGCTTCGCATCACCTAGACCTTGTTGCTAAT
>JBDRBZ010000161.1:0-2951 GCA_043822175.1 Candidatus Omnitrophota bacterium | reverse complement strand
CGCATACTGGGGCTTTTTGCGGCGGTAATCCTGATAGCGCTGGTTGTTATACTCGTGGTAGCGCTCGCGGCGGCCGCGATTTTCGCCATAGCGAACAATACGCTTACAAGGGCGCTGCTTGCGGCTATAATCACTATCATTTCCGTAATAGCCGCCGTGCTCCTGCTTTTCCCCATATATTCGATCATCGTGGATGAAGTCGGCCCGATAGCGGCGATAAAGAAGGGTATAGCTATCGCCCTTAAGAATTTCTGGAAGACGCTTGGGCTTTTGATAGTGCTGTTTCTCGTGACATTCGGCATAGCGTTTGTGATAGGCGCGCTGGTGGCGCTTCTTACGGGGGTCCTTCCTGTAACTGCCGGGCAGGTGATCACGCTTTTTGTGAATAGTGTCCTGCAGTCTTATTTATCCATAGTGATGATGATAGCGCTGATGGTGTATTACCTTTCCCTTGAAGTCATGCCTGCTTCGGGGACGGCTAAACCGGGACCTACGGTATAATTAATGGCGGATTTATTTGAAGTAAGATGGCACGGCCGCGGAGGCCAGGGGGCCAAGACGGCGTCTCAGTTTCTTGCCGAAGCGGCATTGGACGCCGGCAAGTTTATCCAGGCGTTCCCCGAATACGGGCCTGAACGCGCCGGGGCCCCGATACGGTCTTACACGCGCGTCAGCGACGCCCGCATCGACATACATTCCCCGGTAACAAAGCCCGCAGTCGTCGTGGTCATAGATCCCACGCTGCTCGATGCGGTCGATGTCACGGAGGGGCTGGGTGAAAACGGTGTCCTGCTCGTAAATACGCCGGATACGCCGGACGCGATAAGGGAAAAGACCGGGTTCAAGTCGGGCAAGGTGGCCACGTGTGACGCCACGAAGATTTCGCTCGAGACACTGGGCGTTCCCATGCCCAATACTCCGATGCTCGGGGCGCTTCTTAAAATAGTGCCCATGGTCCCTCTTGAGAGTATTGACGAGCAGATAAAGCACAAGTTCCTCAAGAAAATAGGCGAAGAAAAGACAAACGCCAATCTGAAAGGCGTAAAACGGGCATACGAGGAAGTAAAAGTAGGATAGACGGGGGCAGCATAATTGAAGAATAAAGGATGGAAGGAAATACCGATAGGCGGGGTTATCGACAAAGGCGGCACGGCCATGGAGTACAAGACCAACGGATGGAGGACATTCAGGCCTGTTGTCGACAAAGAGAAATGCATTAACTGTCTGCAGTGCTGGATCTATTGCCCCGATTCTTCCATTAAGGTGGAGGACGGCAAGATGGCAGGGTACGATTATGACCACTGCAAGGGATGCGGCATCTGCGCGTCTATCTGCCCCGTGAAGTGCATAAAAATGGAAAAGGAAGCGTAGTATATGGGCAGGAAAAACATCGTACCTTTGACCGGTGATCAGGCCGCGGCAGAGGCCATGAGGCAGATCGAGCCCGATGTGGTTGCGGCTTATCCGATAACGCCGCAGACAGAGATTGTCATGGGGTTCGCGCAGTTTGTCGCCGACGGCAAGGTCTCCACCGAGATGATAGCGGTAGAGTCGGAGCACAGCGCCATGAGCGCGTGCATAGGCTCGGCTGCATCCGGCGCCAGGACGATGACCGCGACTTCAGCAAACGGGCTGGCCCTTATGTGGGAAGTCGTTTATATCGCGGCTTCCACCAGACTGCCTATAGTTATGCCTGTCGTAAACCGCGCCCTTTCCGGGCCGATAAACATACACTGCGACCATTCCGATACCATGGGCGCCAGGGATTCCGGATGGATACAGGTATATTCGGAGAACGCCCAGGAGGCGTATGAGAACATTATTTCTGCTGTGCGGATAGGGGAGCATAATGACATAAGGCTGCCCGTCATGGTATGCCAGGACGGGTTTATCACAAGCCACGCTGTCGAAGGGGTCGAGATATTTGAGGATAAGGGTGTAAAGGATTTTATAGGGGAATATACGATCAAACATTCTCTCCTTGACGTGGATAATCCTGTCACTTACGGCCCCATTGACCTTCAGGATTACTATTTTGAGCATAAGAGGCAGCAGTCAGAGGCCATGAAAAACGCCCTGAATCTGATACCGGGGGTCCTCGAGGAATTCAACAAGAAGTTCGGCAGAAATCACGATATTATAGAAGAATACATGATGGATGACGCGGATACGGCCATAGTGGTGATGAGTTCTACGGCCGGCACGACAAGGACTGTCGTTGATAAGCTGCGGGCCGCGGGCAGGAAAGTAGGGCTTGTAAGGCCGATATTGTTCAGGCCGTTCCCGAAAGACAGGATCGTAAAAGCGTTGTCAAAGGTAAAAGCCGCGGCAGTGCTCGACAGGAGCGAATCGTTCTCCGGCATGGGCGGGCCGCTGTATAATGACATACGCAGCGCCCTGTATGACGCGGGCGGGAAGCCGCTTCTTTGTGACTACATTTTCGGGCTGGGCGGCCGTGATATTTTCCCGGAGGAGATTGAAGCGGTTTACGGCGATCTGGATAAAATTAAGGCATCGGGCAATGTTGAGAATCCGATAACTTTTTTGGGCGTAAGAGAATAGGGGCGCGGAAAGGGCGAGGAAGCATGGCTAATATAAAGGAGCTGTCAAAAATACCGGAGCGGCTGAGCGGCGGGCACAGGCTTTGCGCGGGCTGCGGCGCGTCAATAGCCGTAAGGCAGGTCCTTATGGGCACAACCGATCATGTCGTAGCAGGCTGCGCGACGGGCTGCCTGGAAGTCGCTACTACCATATATCCTTTCACGGCCTGGAAAATCCCTTTTATACATAACGCCTTCGAGAACGTGGCCGCGACCATATCCGGTGCGGAGACGGCCTATAAGGCGCTGAAGAAAAAGGGAAAGATTACGAAAGAAATAAAATTCGTCGCGTTCGGCGGCGACGGCGGCACCTATGATATCGGTCTGCAGTCCCTTTCCGGCGCTTTGGAG
>JBDRBZ010000160.1:0-13533 GCA_043822175.1 Candidatus Omnitrophota bacterium | reverse complement strand
GATGAATCCCTGGCCAAACGGATAGGCGTCCTGCATGATATCGGCAAGGCCGTGAGCCATGAGGTGGAGGGGCCGCACGCGAAAATCGGCTCAGACCTGGCGAGAAAATTCAATGAGCCCGATACCGTAATCCACGCCATAGAGGCGCATCACAATGATATAGAGCCGAAGACGCTCCTGGCCGTCCTCGTGCAGGCCTCTGACGCGATAAGCGCTACCAGGCCCGGCGCCAGGAGGGAGACCCTCGAGTCCTATGTCAAGAGGCTCGAGAAGCTCGAGAATATCGCTGATTCGTTCAGCGGCGTCGAGAAGGCTTACGCCATACAGGCCGGCAGGGAGATACGCATCGTGGTATTCCCCGATAAGGTGGATGATATGCAGGCCACCGTACTGGCAAGAGAGATCAAAAAGAAGATAGAAGAGGGGCTCGATTATCCCGGACAGATAAAAGTGGTCGTTATAAGAGAAACAAGGGCCGTCGAGTACGCCAAATAAAAAACGGAGGCAGCCGTGCGCGTAATGATGATAGGGGATATCGTGGGGAAACCCGGCAGGGACGCGGTGAAGACTATACTGCCGCGGCTGATATCGGAGAAGGGCATAGATTTTGTCGTGGCTAACGGCGAGAATGCGGCCGGGGGCAGCGGCATGACGCCTTCTATATGCGATGAACTCCTTTCAAGCGGCGTAGACGTGATAACGAGCGGGGATCATATATGGAAAAAGCGGGAAATCGTGGATTACATCTCTGTTTCGGACAGGGTCCTGCGCCCCCTGAACTACCCGCAGGGCGTGCCCGGCCGCGGCGCCGCGGTCGTCGAGTCCAGGGGCGGTGTACGTGTGGGCGTGATTAATCTTGTCGGCAGGGTGTTCATGGAACCCGTAGAAAGCCCGTTCAGGACAGGCATGGAGGCAGCCAAATGGCTTAAGGAGAAAACCCCCGTGATATTGGTGGATCTGCACGCCGAAGCGACGAGCGAAAAGATAGCCATGGGCTATTACCTTGACGGCATAGTGAGCGTCCTTGCCGGTACGCACACGCATGTCCAGACAGCGGATGAGAAGATCCTGACAGGAAAAACCGCGTATATCACCGATTGCGGCATGACGGGGCCGTTTGACGGAGTTATCGGCAGGCAGAAGGAGCAGATACTCGCGCGTTTTATCACCCAGATGCCTACGCGTTTCGAGATGGCGGAAGGCGATGTGAGGCTTAACGGCGTCATTGTGGACGTGGATGAGAAAACAGGCTTTGCGGATTCTATCAGGAGGGTAGAGATAGGATTGTGACCGGTCCAGCGCCCCGCATATACACTGTTTCAGAATTAACCCGTGAGATACGCGGGATACTCGAACGGGCCTTTTCCACGGTGTGGGTGGAAGGCGAAGTATCTAATTTTGTCTGGCACACATCCGGGCACATGTATTTAAGCCTCAAGGATTCCGCGAGCGTAATCCAGGCGGCCATTTTTAAAAACGTAAATAAAGACATTAAATTTAATATCGAAAACGGCATGCGCGTTTTATGCCTCGGAAGGCTGAGCGTATATGACAAAAGAGGGCAGTACCAGATCTATGTGGACAGGATAGAACCTAAAGGTATAGGCGCCCTCCAGCTTGCCTTTGAACAGCTCAAGGCAAAACTGAAAAAAGAGGGGCTCTTTGAGGCCGGCCGCAAAAAGGGCATCCCGTATCTTCCGTCGAGAATAGGCGTCGTGACGTCACCTACGGGGGCGGCTGTCAGGGATATCATCAACGTGACGCGCAGGCGGTTTCCGAACGCGGAGCTGATATTAAACCCCGTAAGGGTGCAGGGGGAAGGGGCCGGCCTGGAAATAGCCGCGGCCATAAGCTCATTTAACGAATTAAAGAATGTTGATGTCATGATAGTGGGCCGCGGCGGCGGGAGCCTCGAAGACCTGTGGCCGTTTAACGAGGAAATCGTGGCAAGGGCCATATTCGCGTCGGACATCCCCGTGATAAGCGCCGTCGGGCACGAAATAGACTGGACCATCGCCGACTTTGTGGCCGATCTCAGGGCGCCCACTCCGTCGGCCGCCGCAGAGCTTGTCATACCGCGCAAAGACGAGCTTGTCATTAAGATTGATAACGCGGTCGAGAGGCTTAAACAGTCCCTCAGGAATCTGGTGGTTCAGGCCGAGCAGGAGATGGACGAGGTGATGGCCAGCCTCTGCCTGCGGCAGGAATACGTAATAAAATTGAAGGGCGAGGAGTTTCTGACGCTTGCGGGCAAGCTTGAAAGCCTGAGTCCGCTTGCGGTGCTGAAGAGGGGGTACAGTATTACCGAAACCGTGGACGGCGGCAGGCTCGTTAAGAACGCGGGCTCGGTGTCAAAAGGCGTTTTTTTGCGCACACGGCTTAACATCGGCGAGATAGTCAGCAGGGTCGAGGACGTTAAATCCGGGTAATGCCATATAGGCCTGCGGGAGGGGATTATGAAGGACATGAAATTTGAGGACGCGATGAAAAAACTTGACTCGATCGTGGCCGAGCTGGAGCGGGGCGACATATCGCTCGAAAAATCACTTGAAAGATACGAGGAAGGGGTAGGCCTGGCCAGGGTCTTGAGGGAGAAACTCGAAGAGGCGAAGGCAAAAGTGGAAATGCTCGTGAAGTCAAAAGACGGCAAGCTGAAGCCGAAGCCGTTTGACGTCGATGAGGACAACGGAGAAGGCGGCGGGATGGATTCCCCGCGCAGGAAAACCAGGAAGAAACAGGAAGAAGACGGCGAATTGTTTTAATCCCTAAGGAGCTTGTGGATATAAAGGCGATTATCGGCAGGAATAAGGCACTGGTAGAAAAAGAGCTTCGGGCGGCTTTCCGTAAACACTGCAGGCTGCAGGGGGACGTGCTCGCGGCCATGAGATATGCCGTGTTTCCCGGGGGAAAGCGCATAAGGCCTGTTCTCTGCCTTGAGGCGTGCGCGGCCTGCGGCGGGAACGCGCGCGATGCCCTGAAAGCGGCCTGCGCGCTGGAACTTATACACGATTTTTCGTTAGTGCACGATGATCTGCCGCAGCTTGACAATGATGATTTCAGGAGGGGCAGGCCCTCCTGCCATAAAAAGTTCGGTGAGGCCGCGGCCATATTGGCCGGAGACGGGCTGCTCGCGATGGCATTCGCGGCGCTTGCGGAAACTGAAAACCCGAAAATTCTCAAGAATATTATGGCGCTGATGGCGGAAGCCGTAGGCATTAACGGAATGATAGGGGGCCAGGGGCTCGATATCAGGTATGCCCGCCTGGCCAAGGCAAAGGTGCTGCGGGGCAGGATCAATAACCTTAAAACTGCCAGGCTGTTTCAGGCGGCGGCGGAATCAGGGGCCATGGCCGCCCGGGCCACGGCCTTTAAAGCGGAAAAGATGCGTTATTTCGGGGAAATTTTCGGCATGGCCTTTCAGGTAAGGGATGACATAAAGGATGGTGAGTATAAAGGCGGTGACCCCATGCTGTCACGGAAAAGCCTGCGCGGCCTTATTGAAAAGGCGAAAACAACCCTTGATATTTTCGGCGATAAGGCAGATAATTTGAAAAGGATAACAGATCTTCTAGAGGTTAAATGAAAAAGGATTACCAGATTTTAAGCCGCGTACAGTCTCCGCGGGACCTGAAAAAAGTGCCTGTCAAAGACCTGCCTCTTCTTGCTGAGGAAATAAGGAGGAGGATCATCGATGTAACGAGCCGTAACGGGGGGCATATCGCCCCCAGCCTGGGTGTCGTGGAGATAACGATCGCCCTTCACTACGTGCTGAACGCGCCTGAAGACAAACTGCTGTGGGATGTCGGACACCAGGCCTACGCGCATAAAATACTGACCGGCAGGAATGGCGCCTTCGACACATTAAGGCAGTTGGGCGGCTTAAGCGGATTTCCGAACAGACACGAAAGCCCGTACGATATTTTTACGGTCGGCCACAGTTCGACCGCGATATCCGAAGGCCTGGGCATGGCATGCGCGCGCGACATGCTCGGGGAAAAGCATCGTATCGTCTGCGTGGTAGGGGATGCGGCCCTTGCGGGGGGCATGTCCTTTGAGGCCCTGAACAATGCCGGGCAGATGAAAAAGGATATAATGATAGTCCTGAACGATAACGAGCATTCCATCGCAAAGACTGTCGGCGCCATGAGCAATTATCTTAACAGGATAATGGTGAACCCGGTTTACAACAAGGTAAGGGAGGACATGCAGGCGCTTGTGAAACGCGTACCGATATTCGGATACAGGGCGTTCAGGGCGGCGCGGAAGCTTGAAGAGGGCCTGAAAAACCTGCTTGTGCCGGGCATCCTCTTTGAGGAGCTGGGGTTCAGGTATTTCGGACCGTTGGACGGGCATGACACCACGCTCCTTATAAATACGTTCAAGAATGTGATACAGCTCAATGAGCCGCGGCTCGTGCATGTAATAACAAAAAAAGGCAAGGGATACAGGCACGCCGAGGACAAGCCGAGCCATTTTCACGGCCCGTCGGCGTTTAATGTGGAAACAGGGGTCTCGGTTCAGGCCGGTGCCGGGCACCGCGCGCCGGAGCCTTATTCCGCCGTATTCGGGCGCAAACTCGCTGACATGGCGGGAAAAGACGGGCGCATCGTCGCCGTTACGGCCGCCATGCGCGACGGGACAGGGCTCGAGGAGTTCGCTTCCAGGTTTCCGGAAAGAATTTTCGATGTCGGCATAGCCGAAGAACACGCGGTCGCGTTCGCCGGGGCCCTCGCGCGCGGGGGCATGAAACCCGTTGTGGCGATATACTCGACTTTTCTCCAGAGGGCGTATGACCAGATAATACACGACGTGTCACTGCAGGGGCTGCCGGTCGTATTTTGCGTTGACCGGGCAGGCATAGTCGGTGAAGACGGGGCCACCCACCACGGGGTGTTTGACATAGCGTTTTTGAGGCATATACCCAATCTTGTTGTCATGGCGCCGCGCGACGGATTTGAGATGGAGAAGATGATGGAATTCGCTTTTCAGGCCGGCAAGGCGGTGGCGATAAGGTATCCCAGGGGAAGCGCGGATTCCCACATTCCCGGCTCCACTTTCCGCCCCGTTAAGCTGGGGGAATCAGATACCCTGAGGAAGGGCAAGGACATAGCCATTATCGCGTACGGGAGCATGGTCTCGAACGCGATTATGATAGCCGACCTTTTGTCAGAGAGCGGGGTTGAGGCGTCTGTCATAAACGCCAGGTTTGTCAAGCCGCTGGACGGCGAAATGATTGAGAATATAACAAGCGCCGTAAAGAAAATAGTTACGATTGAGGAGGGTATCTGCGCGGGCGGGTTCGGGAGCGCGGTGCTCGAGTTTATCGAGAGGGAAAACATAAAAGGCGTGACCATAAAATCTATCGGCCTGCCCGACCAGTTTATAGAACACGGCAGGAGGGAAGAGCTGCTCAAGAAATATCACCTCACCGCCGACGCGGTGTGCGAAACGATTCTGAGGGAAATGTTCTCAAGGGAATGACGGATCATGGGTAAAATATTGCTGACAGGAAATGAGGCGTGCGGGGAAGGGGCCATAAGGGCCGGCTGCCGGTTTTACGCCGGGTATCCCATAACTCCGCAGAACGAGCTGACCGCTTACATGTCCCGGAGGATGGACGAGGAGAAGGGTATTTTCATACAATCCGAAAGCGAAGTCGCGGCGATTAACATGATATTCGGCGCGGCCCTGACCGGGGCGCGGGCGATGACGACGTCTTCAAGCCCGGGCATAAGCCTTATGCAGGAGGGTATTTCTTATATGGCCGGGTGCCAGCTGCCGGCCGTTATTGTCAATATAATGAGGGGAGGCCCCGGGCTCGGCAATATAGCCCCGTCGCAATCAGACTATTTCCAGGCGACAAAAGGCGGCGGCCATGGCGATTATAACATGGTGGTGCTGGCGCCGGCGAGCGTGCAGGAGATGTTTGACCTGACTTATGAGGCCTTTGATATCGCCGACCGCTACAGGAATCCCGTCATGGTGCTGAGCGACGGTATAATCGGGCAGATGATGGAGCCCCTTGAGGCAATACTTGAGGCGAGGACCGGCGGAGACGCGGACAAAAACTGGACATTAACGGGATGCCTAAACAGGGAGCCGAGAAGCATAAGAAGCCTATTTCTCGGGGATAGAGAGCTCGAGGGGTGGAATGAGCGGCTGCAGGAGAAATACAGGAAAATGGAAAAGCGGGAGGTAAGAGTAGAGAAATACAGGACAGGGCAGAATGACCTGGTGATTGTCGCTTACGGCACATGCGCCAGGATAGCGAGGGCCGTGTGCGACGATCTAAGAAAGAAAGGCTATAGGGCCGGGCTTGTGAGGCCCATAAGCCTGTGGCCGTTCCCTTATGCCGCGCTGCGTGACCTTGATAAAAGAAACAGGCGAAAGGCCGATTATCTTGTCGTTGAGATGAGCGCGGGGCAGATGCTCCATGATGTACGGCTCGCGGTGGGGGATGATAAGAGGGCGCATTTCCACGGCAGGATGGGCGGAGGCGTGCCGGACCAGGAAGAAGTGGCAAAGCTGGCCGAAAGGATTTTAAAGGGATGAAGGAACAATCTCTTCGCGCAAAACCGATGCATTATTGCCCGGGGTGCGGGCACAGTGTCGTGCACAGGCTGTTATGCGATGTCATCGACGAGCTGGATATCCGCGAGAAAACCATCGGTATCGCCCCGGTCGGATGCGCTGTCCTGGCTTATGATTACTGGAATTTTGATGTTACCGAGGCCGCGCACGGGCGGGGGCCGGCCGTGGCCACAGCGATTAAGCGCGTGCTTCCCGACAGCATAGTCTTCACGTATCAGGGGGACGGTGACCTGGCGGCCATAGGGACGTCCGAGATCATTCATACGGCAAACCGCGGGGAAAACATAACAGTCTTATTCGTGAATAACGGCGTTTACGGCATGACGGGCGGGCAGCTCGCGCCCACGACGATGATAGGACAGAAGACCGCAACCACGATTAAAGGGAGGGACCTGAAACGGGACGGATTCCCGCTTAAGATCTGCGAAATGATCGCGATGCTGCCCGGCGTGCGGTATGTCGAGAGGGTTTCAATCCACGATAAAAAAAATCTGAATTTGGCGAAAGAGGCCATAAAGAAGGCTTTCGGCATGCAGATCTCAGGAAAGGGATTCTCGTTGGTTGAGATAGTGACGGTGTGCCCGACATACGGCGCGCGCACGATGAAAGAGGCGTATGACAGGATGAAGAATGAGGTGCTGAAATATTATCCGTTAGGGGTGCTCAAAAATGCGTCAGATTAAGGAAGACATCCTTATGGCGGGGCAGGGCGGCCAGGGGATAATGATAATGGGCCGTCTTGTCGCTTACGCGGCCATGAACGCGGGATACAACGTTACCTGGATACCGTCTTACGGGGCAGAGGTGCGGGGCGGCACAGCCCATTCTATTGTGAGGATCGATACGGGCAGGCTTATTTCCAACCCCCTGATACGGGTGCCGACCGTATGTATCGCGATGAACAGGGCGTCCATACTGAAATTCGCCCGCAGGATAGTTAAGGGAGGCCTTTTAATAGTAGACAGTTCCGGCGCGGAAACCGTGCCGGAAACTAAAGGCGTTCGCGTCGTAAAGGCGCCTTTTGCCGGGATGGCTTCTGAAATAGGCGATAAAAGGGTGGCCAACATGCTGGCCATAGGGGCCCTTAACAGGATAAAAGGCTTTTTCCCGATAGACGAAATAGTGAAAGCTCTGCCCGCTGTGCTGAGGGGCAGGAAGGATCTGGTGCCATTGAACGAGGAGGCGCTGCGCCGGGGCTATAGCCTCGATCTCGGATAGGGGGAAGTATCGTGGAAGGAAAAGTAAGAGTCAGGTTCGCGCCCAGCCCCACAGGGTATCTTCATCTTGGCAGCGCGAGGACAGCGCTTTTTAACTGGCTGTACGCGCGCCGCACAGGCGGGGTAATGGTGCTGCGCATAGAGGATACGGACAGGGAAAGGTCAAAAAAAGAATTTCTGGATGAGATAATCGAAGACATGAAATGGATGGGGCTGGACTGGGACGAAGGTCCTTTTTTCCAGTCAGAACGGGCGGACCTTTACCGGCGGGCGGCGGATGAACTTCTCAAGAAAGGGCTTGCCTATAGGGAAGGCAACGCGATAATCTTCAAGGTGGAGAAAGGGCGCGTTATACGGATAGACGATCTTGTGCACGGCGCGATAGAATTTAACACCGATGAAATCAAGGATCAGGTGCTTATCAAATCAGACGGCCTGCCGGCGTATAATTTCGCGTGCGTCGTAGACGATAACGACATGGGGATAACGCATATAGTACGGGGTGACGACCATATATCGAATACGCCGAAGCAGGTGCTTTTTTATGGGGCGCTCGGGTATGCGAGACCCGCGTTTGCCCACATGCCGCTCATGATGGGGGTGGACGGGGCCAAGCTGTCAAAAAGGCACGGCGGCGTGGCCGTGTTCGAGTACAGGGAAGAGGGCTTTCTGCCGGAAGCGCTGGCAAATTATCTCCTGCTCCTGGGCTGGTCGCCGAAGGACGGCAGCGAACTCATATCTCTCGGGGAAGCCGCCAGGGGCTTTGACATTTCGGATATTAACGATACCCAGGTGAGGTTTGACATACAGAAACTCAAATGGCTGAACGGCGAGTACATTATGCGCAAAGACGTGAAAACCCTCGCGAACCTGATCCGGGGCAAAAAAAATGCCGGGGGAAACGGATTTTTCCGGAGCTGATAATGAATACCTGGAGAAAGTGGTGGCCCTATACAGGACGAGGATCAAGACTTTAAACGAGTTCGGGGAAATAACGGACTGTTTTTTCAGGGACGATTACAGCGTTGACGGGAAGGGCATGGAAAAATATCTCGGCAAAGCGGATAACAGGACAAACCTCGGGGCCTTCTCCGAAATTCTAAAAACGCTTGAACCTTTCAGTCATGAGAATATAGAAAAGGCGTGCCGGGAATTCGCCGAAAAAAACAATCTCAAAGCCAGCCAGATAATTCATCCCGCCCGCATGGCGATAAGCGGCAAAACTCAGGGCGCCGGTCTTTTTGAGATGATGGAAGTATTGGGCAGGGAAAAAGTGCTCCAGAGGCTGGGAAAGATTGCGGCCTGACCCTTAAGCGGGGTAGACGTGAAGGAATACAGAAACGAAACCAACTTTATCAGGGAAATAGTCGAGAGAGATCTCGTGGACGGCAGGCACGGCGGCCGCGTCCATACGAGGTTTCCGCCGGAGCCTAACGGATATCTGCATATAGGGCACGCGAAATCCATCTGCCTTAATTTCGGCATTGCCGCGCAGTATAAAGGCCTGTGCAATCTCCGCCTTGACGACACGAACCCCGAGACAGAGGACATGGAATATGTCGAGTCGATAAAAAAAGACATTAAATGGCTGGGCTTTGACTGGGAGGACAGGCTTTTCTTCGCGTCCGATTATTTTGATAAACTTTATGAATACGCGATAGAACTCATAAAAAAAGGCAGGGCATATGTCTGCGACCTGAGCCAGGAAGAGTTTAAGGGATACAGGGGCACCGTAACTCATCCGGGGAAGGAGAGCCCGTTCAGGAACAGGGAAGTCGGGGAGAATATCGATCTGTTTACGCGCATGAAAGAGGGCGAGTTTCCTGACGGATCGCGCGTGCTCAGGGCCAAAATTGACATGTCGTCGGATAACATGCTTATGAGGGACCCGGCCCTGTACCGCATAAAAAAGGCCTCGCATTACAGGACAAAAGACAGGTGGTGCATATATCCGACATATGATTTTGCCCACTGCCTGTCAGATTCAATCGAGGGGATAACGCATTCGATATGCACTCTGGAATTCGATAATAACAGGGCCCTTTACGACTGGATACTCGAAGCGCTCGGGGTTCATCATTCACAGCAGATAGAGTTCGCGAGGCTGAACCTGAGCCATACGATACTCAGTAAGCGGAAGCTTATGGAATTGGTTGGCTCTAAGCTTGTCGGCGGGTGGGATGACCCGCGCATGCCCACACTATCGGGTTTAAGGAGGCGCGGGTACACGCCCTTATCCATAAGGAATTTCTGTGACCGTATAGGGGTTGCAAAGTGCGACACCATTATTGATATGGTCGTTCTTGAGAACAGTTTGAGGGATGAGCTGAATAAGACTGCCCCGAGGGTTATGGGGGTGTTGCGCCCATTAAAACTGGTAATTGTGAATTACCCTGAAGATAAAGAGGAAATGATGGAAGCGGTTAATAACCCCGAGGACGCGTCCATGGGGACTAGAAAAATCCCGTTTTCGCGGGAGCTGTATATCGAAGAGACGGATTTCATGGAAAGGCCGACGAAAAAGTTTTTCAGGTTAGCGCCCGGGAAAGAAGTGCGCCTCAGATACGCGTATTTTGTTAAATGTGTTGATGTGCAAAAGGATGAGAAAGGCAAAATCACGGAAATTCACTGCACCTACGATCCCGCGACCCGCGGGGGCGATGCGCCTGACGGGCGCAGGGTAAAGGGGACGCTCCATTGGGTATCGGCCAGGCATGCGCATACGGCCACGGTACGCCTGTATGAAAGCCTTTTTAATAAGAGAGATCCTGATGAGGCGGGAGAAGGGCAGGATTTCAAATCTAACCTGAACCCCGAATCTTCGGAAACAGTTAGCACCTGTCCGGTTGAGCCCGGACTGAAAGCGGCCCTTCCGGGGACACACTATCAGTTTGAGCGTTTAGGCTATTTTTTCACGGATCCCGCGGATTCTAAACCCGGCAACCCCGTGTTTAACCGTTCAGTTACGCTTAAAGATACCTGGGCTAAGATTGCGGACAATGAAAAGACGAAAAAATCGTAAAAAACCGATATTGTGTAGTATAATGTACTTCGCATAATTACTGTTTTATATTGCCCTGTAGTGTAACGGTAACACACGAGTCTCTGGAACTCGGTTTCTAGGTTCGAATCCTAGCGGGGCAACCAAACCCGGCCAAGGGGCTAAAAAAGGCAGGTGTGTTATGACACCCGACAAGAAATCAAAAAAAGTCATTGTAACCGTTAATGAAGACGCGCTTTCGGCGCTGCCGCGGGACGCCTACGTGATTGTCGATAAGGATGCAACCGCGGGCGGATTCAGCCCCCGCCAGATAGCGAAGCTCGAACAACAGGTGTTTGATTTTTTTACCCTTTCGCAGATGGGCAAGGCGCTGCTCTCCATCCAGAAGATCGGTGAGCTGAGCTATGTTTTCCTCTCGAGCGTATATGAGACGAGCGAGGCTTCCAACTGCGCGCTTTTTATTTATGACGAAAAAGACGAACTGTTTAAGTGCGTGAAAGCGATCGGACTCGACCCCAAGGAGACGGGGGAGGTGCGCTTTAAAAAGGAGGAAGGGCTTTTCTGGCAGATACTTAACAGCGGCGAACCCTTCCCGGTCGTTGATTCTTTCGGACACGAGAGGTTCGAGACTGTGATGAAGAAATGGAACCTGGGCCGTCTTAACTCGCAGATCTGGGTCCCGCTTAAAGTGAAGAATATTCTTGTCGGCGTACTCACGCTCGGCAAAAAAAGAGACGGTATGCTGTACCAGGATACGGAACTCAGTTTTATACTTCAGATGGGTAACCAGGCGGCGGTCGCACTTGAGAGCGCGATCATGGATGAGCAGAAGGAAAGGGCCTCCAGGGAGCTGGCCAAGAAGATGGAAAACCTTTCAATCCTGTACAGCGTGAGCGAGGCCCTCAATTTCGCGTCCGACCTTAAAAAAATTCTCCTCTTTATCCTGGATAAGGCCCGCGACGCCGTGGACGCGAAAAAGGCGTCACTGATGCTTATTGACAAGAAGACCGCTGAGCTTGTCGTGCATGTCGTAAGGGGAGTGCCGCCCGATGTCGAGGCCAGGATAAACAGCGGGGAGATGGAGTGCACCCGCATAAAAACAGGTGAGGGCATCGCCGGCCGCGTGGCGGCCGAGAGGAAATATATTCTGATAAACGACGTAAGCGGGGACGGAAGGTTCAAGCAATCGGATGCCTCCCATGTGGATTCCATCCTCTGCATGCCGCTCATAGCCAATGAGGAGGTCATAGGCGTCATCAACATGACCAATAAAAAAGACGGCGGCAAATTTAATCAGGAAGATGTCGAGCTTCTTTCCACGCTGGCCAACCAGGCCGCTATCACCATTTATAATGCCCGGCTCTACCATCTCGCCATAACGGACGGCCTTACGCAGTTAAAGATACACAGGTATTTTCAGCAGAGGCTGGATGAGGAGATCACAAGGGCCGTTGAGTTCAAGCATCCGGTTTCGCTCATATTAAGCGACATAGACCATTTTAAAAAGTTCAACGATACATACGGACATCAGCAGGGCGATATAGTATTAATAGAGACGGCCAAGCTGTTCCGCGTAAACGTGAGGGATTTCGATATCGCGGCGCGCTACGGCGGGGAAGAATTTGCCGTTATCCTTCCGGAAACAGATACTGTCAAAGCCATGGATATAGCGGAAGAACTGCGGAAAAAAATAGAGGCGCATGAATACCCGAGCAAGCAGGGGAAGCTTAAGGTGACCGTCAGTCTGGGGGTCGCCACGTATCCCTCGCAC
The DNA here is from genome assembly GCA_043822175.1 of Candidatus Omnitrophota bacterium. Taxonomy (GTDB): domain Bacteria; phylum Omnitrophota; class Gorgyraeia; order JABMRN01; family JABMRN01; genus JBDRBZ01. The sequence goes on along the minus strand of JBDRBZ010000160.1, from coordinate 953 downwards.
GCGGGCGATAAAGAGACTTTGATAAAAGCGGCCGATGACGCCCTGTACAAGGCCAAGGACGGGGGCCGTAACCGCGTAGTGTGCGCGGCGGGGTAAAGACTTGATTTTGCCCGTATTAATTGATATACTAGCGTTTCGTTATTTGACTGAATAATGCGTTTTGGGCATCGCGAGAGTGGTGGAACTGGCATACACGTACGTTTGAGGGGCGTATGGCTTCGGCCTTGAGGGTTCAAATCCCTCCTCTCGCACCATTTTAGTAGTTAGTCGTTAGTCGTTAGTAGTTAGTAAATGTCGATAGCAGGGATTGTTAATAGGGTGAATGTTGATAGCGGGTTTGTTAATAGCGGGTTTATTGGCAGCGGTTAATTGGGGGATAATAAGGTATGGGAGATTTTAGGAAACTGAATGTTTACAATAAGGCGCTGGATTTTGTTGATTTAGTATACAAAATAACCCAGAAGTTTCCCAAGGAAGAGCAATTTGCCCTGACGAGTCAGCTAAAGCGAGCCGCAACTTCTATATGCTTAAACATCGCCGAAGGAAGCGGCAGGCATCATAAAAGGGATTTTATTCAGTTTCTCCGGATAGCGCTCGGGTCTTCCCTGGAATGTTCTTCTCTATTGGATATCGCAAAACGGATAACACTTATTTCAGATAGGGAATACAAGGACTTATATTGTCAGTGTTCCGAAATAGGAAAGATGCTAAACGGTCTTATAATGTCGCAAACAAAGGCAATGACTCAAAAAACGGTAATTGCTTACTAAGCACTGATAACTAACTACTAACGACTAAAAGCGGCCCCATCGTCTAGTCCGGTCTAGGACATCAGATTCTCATTCTGAAGACTGGGGTTCAAATCCCCATGGGGCTACCACTTGTTGGGAAAATCACCGTAGAGTAACTACGGTGATTTTTTTATTGTGGTAGCTGTCGAAGGATTCCTCACT
>JBDRBZ010000159.1:0-7166 GCA_043822175.1 Candidatus Omnitrophota bacterium | reverse complement strand
TCGATGAGTCTTTTAAGCTTGTCTATCTCAAGCAGTTCAGCATGCCGGTAAGGGCTGACGCTGTCGGGGAACTTAAACTGAAGGTTATAATGCGGATTACACTGACGCCTGAGGATGCCCTTTCCGCGGAAGAGAGGATACTGCAGGATCCGGAGGCTGACGGGGATAGCATAACGGTTAACTCGGGAGGCCCGGGGTCGCACTTTGTGCCTGTGCCGCACGGCGTCACAAACGTGACTGTGACTAGCGGTCCTGATTCGAGTCTGGACAGAATACATGAATTTGACATAACCATATTGCCTGAGGCCGCAGGGATGGAGGAACCTTCGAATGTGAGGGATTGCCCGGGCGAAGATGCCGTGCATCAGGATATCGCGCACACGTCCGGGCCGTTTGAGGCCGTAAGCGTCTCCGGTTCGTTAACCGAAGCAAGAGTGGACCGGTCACATCCGGACAGGGATATGCGCAGATTCTTGCTGAAGGCCGGAAGCAGTCTGGATATCAGGCAGCATGGCGGGGCTAAAGTCATCAAAAGCCGCAGCAGATACTGCGTGGTCGAGGCTACGGATAAAGGCATATTAATATGGGACAAGGTCCCGTTTAAGCCGGCGTTTAACGCGTATTGTATAGGCGAAGGCATACAATCCTTGCGCGGATTTGACGTGTTTGAAAAGGACGGGCGTTTGACCATAGTGTATTTTAATGATGATAACCAGGCGATCATATGGAAAGAAACAGGATACAATAATTTTGTGCGGCATATTTTAAATGTCGAGCACGCTTATCGCATGGGTTGCCGGCTTGAGAATGTTGTAAGAGATTCTTTCGCCTTTCAGGGTAAAGACGGGCTCTTGACGCTTGTCGTGCCTGATCGGATCGGTATGTATGATGGGAAAATACGGGTCTATCGTGAAAACCCGGCAGGGGGATTTGAGATGAAACTCACAAATTTACCGAAACTGTGGGAAATCAACCAAGCCCGGGCGGTCGGCGCTGTAATGGGGGATGACGGTTCGGTTATCCTGGCTGCTATAGATAATGTAGGATACCTGATATGGTGCAAGGAAACCGGGGATGGGGCATTTCGCGTGATGAAGACGCATGTGGGGCAGGATGCTGAAAACCCGGTCAGCATTAAGTTCATGAAGGATGAGCAGGGTGACCTGACTCTTGTTACGCAGGTGTATTGGGGGATGGTTGTGCTAAAGGAAAAAGACGGCAGGTTTGTTCGTTCCAGCGGGCCGGGTTTGATGAGTGTATTTGACCCTGTACGCAGGCGGAACAACAAATTTGCCTTTCTTGACGGCAGTTTCGGCAGGGTAGCGTATTATGATGAAAAAACCCCCGGGCATCTTAAATCTATATACCTTGGGATGTTCATGAAGGGGTTCTCGCGTGATAAAATTATAGATATAGCGGGAGCTGAAGGCGAGGACGGAAACATCTCTATGGCGGTAAGCAGGGCGGATCGGGACATTTATGTGTTTGAGGAAGTCATGCTTGATGGCGCACGGCCCACGGTTGTAGGCGAATTTGTAGAACGCGGGACCGGGATCATATCCGAAACCGATGTCGCGAATGACCTGAAGAGGGTTTTCAGAGCAGGCATGCACGGCATGCTCCTTTTGGAGCCGGGTGCGAGGGAAGGGAAGATAATATCTGATTTTGCCGGCAGGGAGGGCTACAGGATGTCGCACCTTGAATGTACGCCCGAGATGGGAGATCTTGACCTTATAGGCGGGCCTTTCCCTGTGGTCGGGGAAGGTGCCGCCGAAAGCCGTGAAGTCGCCGAGAAACCCGGTTTTCTCGGCAGGCACCTGTACACGCGTGAAGATCTGGATAAACACACGGAAAAGAAGCTGCTCGTTCTGCATAACATAGATGCCCTGCCTGAAAAGATAAGGGCTTCATTGAACAATTTCCTTTTAAACGGCTATGTGGAAAGAAAGGATGATTCGGGCCGTGTCAGGCAATACTATCTGCCGGCCAATACCAGGATACTCGTGACACTTTCCTCCGAAAGCCAGAGGGAATTTTCGTCGGCTTTTTATAACCGTTTCATAAAGATCGCTATTCCGGCGTTAAACGCGCGGGAGGAAGGGTTCTCGGAACTGCTGCAGGAGCTCATAAACGGCATGCGCATTAATGAGCGCGAAGCCCGGACGATCCAGGACATATTCTTAAGTATAAAAGGGCTTGAGGAGGGCGGCCATTTCTGGCCATCCGGCAGGGAGTACAACTTTACTGTCAAGGACGCGCTTCTTCACGCGCAATTCGTGAGGTTTGCCATGGATGAGGCGCGGGCGCGCGGACTGGAGATGACCGGCGACAGGATCGACAGGATAATAGCGTCCGAGGCGATCAGGCTCTACGGCGGCATGGTAAGCCGGCATGCCGAGGATTACAGTAACTTCATGGAGATAATAATGAAAGGCATATTCCCGCATGCCCTTGTTGAGGAACTGTCCGGAGAATTTTTAAGGCAGGAGGGCCTTGTCACGGAAGTGTCCGGTGTGCCCCTTCCGGGCGGCCGTGCCCGAGCCGCGTTAGAGGAGATAGACATGCGGTACCGCCTGACGATGGTGCCGCGCGTTGTGAGGACCATGTCGAGCGTGCTCAGGGGATGGTAGGCCGGCAGAATAGTCTCGCTTACGGGCGAGACAGGTGCGGCAAAGACGACAATGGGCATATTTCTCGCCCAGCTTCTTTTCGGCGGGGATGACCCGAACGAGCACTGTTACGTGTATTCCACGCACGGCGAATCGCGCGCGCGCGACCTGCAGTTCCGGCTGGACATGACGCCTGAAGGCAGATTCAAACTTAAGATGCAGGAGTTCCTGACGAGGGTCGAGAAGGGCAATCAGGTGATAATACTCGATGAGGCCAACATGCGGCCTGAGATGCTTTGGGCGCTCAGCGCGATTGCCCGGGGCGATAAGGAGATTAGCGTCGAGATACCCGGCGAAGAGGAGAGGCGCGTCAGGATAGGCGGGAATGTGCATATTCTTCTTACAATGAACCCCGAGAGCTATTCCGAGAGGGGCATCATACCCGATATACTGCTCGAGGATATTTTCAGGCAATGGGCGCCTGTAGACTATGAGTCAGATGAGTTGACGGCGATTCTTACTGACCTGGCTGTGGCTCATGAGGAATATGCCGGCGAAGTTGACATGTATCTGCTCAGGGCCCAGCTTATGCTGGATAACACGGCTTATAAACTTACGGATGAAATGGTTATCCAGGCGGTCAGGAAACACGGGAAAGACAGGTGGGCGGCAGCTCTTATCAAAGGGGGCAAGACCACAGAGGATGAGATAAAAGAACTCGAAAGTGAGATGCTGGCCCGGCCCGATATACGCAAGAAAACAGAATTTATCAGAACCAAGATGGCTATATCGAGCCCTCAGACCACGGTGACTTTTTCTCTGACAAAATGGTGGTCCACGACTATGGATCACAAAGTGATAAACGTTCCGCTTTATGAGCTTATAAATCCTGAAAGGAGTGTGGATGCGGTTATCGGCCTGATAATACATGAGACAAGGCATACGCGGTTTTCGCTTACGCAACGCGAGATAGAGGAAGCGCTTGCCGAATTGGGTGTGGTCGATGTCTCAGGGCTTAAGGATTTCCACCGGGTTTTGAATTACATGGATGATCTTAGGATAGATCTTATGCCGGTTCCGCGTTTAGGGGGGGAAGATGATTATATCAGGGCCATGAACAGTGAGATGTTCGCAAGGGCATACAGTGATGAGGAAAAGGGCTGGCTGACAAAAACGGCTGATGTCTGTCCTCAGGCGGCCTTGATGAATTATATTCTTTCGTATACCTATTCCGCATACTATGGTTTCGATGCCCGGCTTGACAGTCTTGACGACTTAAGACAGGGGTTTTCGCCTAATCTGCGCGATGCTATCCGTACACTTGTAGAAGGCGGCACCGCGAGCCGCGTCTATGCGGCCGTACAGGCCAATTTGGTAAAGCCTGATTTTGGTGAGGTAGCGGCAGGCCGGGCGGATAGAAATAGTGAGAGGCGGCGCGCGGCAAAAGAAAGCTTAAGGATAATTTTCGAGCAGATATACCCTGTATATGCAAATCTTTTCAAGCCGGGACAGCCGGATCCCGGTGCCGGTGGTATGTCGGGCGGTCCGGACGACGGTATGTCAGATGCGACAGGCGGTGGCAAACCACGGTTTGAGCTGATAAGTGATGAGCAGGGTCAGGCGTTGGTTGAGGGGCAAACCGAAGGGGCCCGCAAGCCCGGGGAGCCCAAGCCCGGCGAACCAAGGCCCGGGGAGCCCAAGCCCGGCGAAGGCAAGCCAGGCGCTCCCAAGCCCGGCGAGCCAAAGCCCGGGGAGCCAAAGCCCGGGGAGCCCAAGCCCGGCGAACCAAAGCCCGGGGAGCCAAAGCCCGGGGAGCCCAAGCCCGGCGAGCCAAAGCCCGGGGAGCCAAAGCCCGGGGAGCCCAAGCCCGGCGAGCCGACGTTTATGGATTCGCGGGAGCGAAAAAGCAGAGCGAGAAATCTCCAGAGCCTGGTGGCGAAAGGGCGCCAGCAGCGCCTCGAGCAGATGCAGGCTAGTGAGCCGCTTAACTATATGCTGTCTCAGGTGTCTGCTTACGGGAAACGCCTGGGCAAAGGCCTGATACACATTTTCCGCGTGCCGGATGAACCGGACATAGAGGAGTCCGCTACGGGATGGAGGATCAATCCGGTGCGTTACATCACCCGCCATCCTGAGCCGTTCGATGTGGATGTAGATCTGCTTGGCAAGCCCGATCTGGCGCTCGGTGTGACTGTGGATACGAGCGGAAGCATGGCGCGTTATAAGCCGGCTATTGAAAGGATGCTGGCGATTTTCATGTCCACGTTTCAGGAGATCGGGAAAAAGAAGGCCGATTACAGTGTCAGTTACGTTACCTCGGTATATGATGAAGGCATAAAACCTTTTGACGAACAGTTGGGCGCGCAGGACATGAACGGGCGGTTTGCCGCCATGGTAAATGTGCTGAGAAAGGGCGGACGCATTGATCCGGGTAACGGCATTGATGTCTACGGGACAATCTGCGGTATAATCGAAAAGCATAAGAAGACACACAGGAAAAATAAGGTAGAGGTCGTCATTACAGACGGGGATGATATAGGCCATCTTATGGACGATGGTATGTTTCATAAACATGTTATCAAAGAAGCGGACGGGAGCAGGCGGGCATCCGCGGAACTGCAGAAAAAACTGGATGAGGCCCGGAGAATGGGCGTAGAGATTATCGGCATAGGGTTCAATACAAGGGATACGGAAGTGTTCGGGAAATACATCCAGCTCGATACCGCGCGTTCGGAGCTTGTCGTAGAGGCCCTGCTTAAGATAGCGCGTTACAAGGTTATGAGGGGGGTGCTTCCTGCAGGTAACCTTGCCCAGGAGCTTTCCTTAAACCTCTCGCGCATGCAGAGGACAGTGGCGAGGACCATGGCGGCGGAACCCGCCGCCGCGCCGGCCGCGCAGAAGATGGACGCAGACGCTGCCCCTGCGGGCGAGGCCCCGCGCGAGACCCCGCGCGCAGACGGGCCCGGGGACCGCATGGCGCGGTCCCACAGGCAAACAGTGACCGAGCTCTTCAAGTCCGCCATGGACATGAGCATGCGCAACCTTTTCGACGGACAGCCCGTCATCGTGAACATACCGATCGACCGGACGCTCTCCGGCATGGACGACAATGCAGCCGCCGGGTCGGCCGCGTACCGCGAGGCCGTGCTCCTGCGCGGCGTGATCGAAAATCTGTTCCGTATGTCCAACCTCGCCAACGTGACTGTAAACTTTTTCGAAAATACTAAAGAAGGCAGGAATCGGCTCCTGGATGACATAGACGCAAAAACCGGTGACTGGGGGGTGAGCGACGAGGAAAGACGGCAGCGGGTGATTACGTTCATGTTCGACACGGATGATATTACACCCGAAGAAAAGGAAGGCATTAGCGACCGCTCGTTTCAAGTCCTCATGAGCGGCGAAAAAGTGAAAGGCGAGAAGATAACGCCTACGCCGATAGCCGCCTGCAGCGCGGCCGCGCTTGACCTCTTTAACGTATTTGACATGATGCGCCCCGGCCGCGCGGTCGGGATGCCCGAAGACCGGATCGACGCCGCATTGAGACGCGCCGCGGACAGCCTGAGCGGTATATCAGGTGCCTTGACGAGCGACCTTGCCGACGCGTTCTACAAAGCATTTAAGGACAGCATCGCCCGAGGGCTCGCCGAAGGCAGGACCGCGCTCGCGGGCCTTTTGTCCCTCTCGGGCAAGCTCTTCGTCCCCGTCGGCCCGATTGACTGGAACGGCCTCGCGCAATTCTACAAACGCGAGCGCGAAATCCTGACCGCGCTCTAACCGATCGCCAGTTACCGATCGCCCGGAGATGAAGTAATTGCTAATTGGCGTAATAGGCTTGAACGGCGGGCGGGTGTCGGGTATAATGTAAGCGCGTGGAGTCAGGGACAGATGGACGGAGGGACGGCTTTGAAGTTGAGTAAATTCTGCCGGAAATGTTTGACGGCAACGGCAGTTTCCATATTCGCGGCCGCGGTCTGTCTGGTTTTCGGCGTGCCGGGTTCCGCAGCGAGAGAGATGACGAGCCTCGAGATGCTGGACAACTGCCAGCCGTCGCTTGTATCGGTGAAGAGCGAGGTGGGCGGGGTCCTCAAGGCGCCGGGGACGGGCCTCGTGCGCGCGCCCGACGGAAGAATGGTCGCCTTGAACAAGCTTGTCGGCGTGAAGACCGTGAGCGTGGGCGGAGGTGTCATTGTCACGGCTTCCGGCCTGATAGCGGCGAACGCGCATACCGTGAAAAACGCCGAGCGGGTAACGGTGACGCTTAACGGCCGTGACGAAGTGGAAGCCGAGATGGTGGGGTTTTTCCCTGAAAATGATATCGCGATACTTAAGATATCGCCGCCCTATCAGCTGCGCCCGGTTACTCTGGTCGATTCTGGATCGGTGCGCGTGGGGCAGAAAGTTTTCACCGTGGGATTCTCCACGCTGTACAGGGGGACGCTCAGCGAAGGCAGGGTAACCGGCATCGGTACGCAGTCGATCAACAAGGATAACCGCGTTTATTACGTTGACCTCATACAGACCAGTTTCAATGTGTTCAAGGGCGACAGCGGCAGCCCT
>JBDRBZ010000158.1:0-8595 GCA_043822175.1 Candidatus Omnitrophota bacterium | reverse complement strand
TTGAGCAAATATATAAAGTAAAGGTTGACCGCGTAAATACCGCTACCGTGCGGGGCAAGCGGAAACGCGTACGGCTGCAGGAAGGCAAGACTCCTGACTGGAAGAAGGCTACAGTAACTCTGAAAAAAGGCGAAAAGATCGAGGTCACCTAAGGCCGTTTAAGAAAGGCAAGATGTATGGGAACGCGCACATATAAACCGGTAACGCCCGGCAGAAGATGGCAGACGGGCTATGATTTTTCCGAGATAACGGCAAAGAAGCCTGAGAAGTCCCTGACTTTTATTTTAAAAAGGACCGGCGGACGCAACATGTACGGCCGTATCACTTCCAGGGGCCGCGGGGGCGGGCACAAGCGCAAATATAGAATAATCGATTTCAGGCGTGACAAGTACGATGTCGCGGGAGTTGTCAGGTCCGTAGAATATGATCCGAACCGTTCGGCCCGTATAGCGCTTCTTGAATATCCGGACGGGGAAAGGCGCTATATCTTATGCCCTGTGGGGCTCAAAGTCGGGGATTCCGTTTATTCAGGGAAGAATGTCGAGATCAAAGTGGGCAATTGCATGCCTATAGATATAATACCGCCCGGTATACCCATACATAACGTGGAATTGCATATAGGAAAAGGTGGCAGCATAGGCAGATCTGCAGGCAATGCGTGCATCATACTGGCAAAAGAGGGCAAATACGCCCATGTGCGAATGCCGAGCGGGGAAGTGCGGTTGATCCGTAAGGAATGTTATGCAAGCATAGGTCAGGTATCAAACATAGAGCATGATACCATATCTCTCGGTAAGGCCGGGAGGTCGAGGTATCTCGGTATCAGACCGCTTTCACGGGGAGTGGCGAAGAATCCCGTCGACCATCCTATGGGCGGAGGCGAAGGTAAATCAAGCGGCGGCAGGCATCCGACTACCCCCTGGGGTAAGCCGACAAAAGGTTATAAGACACGCAAGACTAAGCCGTCTGACAGGTTCATTATTAAGCGCAGGAAGTAGTCCGGGAGGGATAATATGGGCAGATCGATAAAAAAGGGTCCGTATGTCGACGAGAGGCTTCTCGAGAAGATAGAAGCGGCCAGAAAAAGAGGCGATAGGAAGCCCGTAAAGACATGGTCGCGCAGATCGACTATTTCGCCGGAATTCGTAAGTCTTACGTTTTCGGTTTATAACGGCAAGAAATTTGTTCCCGTATTTGTAACAGAGAATATGGTCGGCCATAAGCTGGGGGAATTCGTGCCGACGCGCATATTCAAGAAGCACGGGGCCGCGACAGAAGTATCGCTGGATAAGACATAAGAAAAAGAGGTAACAATGCTTGCGAGGGCGGTATTGAGATATGTGAGGGTTTCGCCGAAAAAGACGCGTCTGGTGATTGACGCTGTCCGGGGGAAGAGTGTCGAGGAGGCTATCGGGATGCTGGCCAATGTCAACAAAAAGGCGAGTGAATATCTCAGGGATGTCATAAAGTCAGCCGTAAACAACGTAAAGGTGAAATATCCTGACCAGAAATATCCCGAAGATGCGCTTTTCATATCAAAAATCACAGCTGACGGCGGACCGAGCCTTGTGCGGTACAGGGCCGCCTCCATGGGCCGGGCCACGATGATAAGGAAGAGAATGTCGCACATAACGGTAGAGTTGGACGCCATTCCTGAGCGGATGGCGGAGATTCAGGCGGAAAGCGGCAAAAAAACAAAAACAGTAAGGGATAAGGACACTCAGCCGGCGGCTAAAGGTAAAAAGAAACTAGCAGCGAAAGGAACAAAGTAAATGGGCCAGAAAGTACATCCGTACGGGTTAAGGGTCGGGATCATATACAACTGGAAATCAAGATGGTTTTCCAGAAAAGAGGATTACATAAAGCGCTTTCTGGAGGACCGCAAGATTAAAGAGCATGTCAAAAAAAAGCTTCAGCAGGCGGGCATATCAAAGCTCGAGATCGAGCGCGCCGGCGAAAAAATGCGGCTGACAATTTTTACATCCAGGCCCGGCGCCATTATCGGCCGCAGGGGGCAGGAGATAGAATCGCTTAAGGATGAGCTGCAGGGCATGTCGCAGATGGCAAAGGACATCTTCATCGACATACGGGAGATAAAGCAGTCGGCTACCGACGCGCAGCTCATGGCGGAAAACATAGCTTTCCAGCTTGAGAAGAGGATACCTTTCAGGCGGGCCATGAAGAAGACGATCCAGCAGGCCAAGGACGCGGGGTGTGAAGGCGTGAGGATAAAACTGAAGGGACGCCTGGGCGGGGCGGAGATAGCGCGGACCGAAAAATACATGTACGGTAAGATTCCGCTTCAGACATTGCGGGCGGATATTGATTACGGTTTTGCCGAGGCGCACACGGCGTACGGCATGATAGGCGTTAAGGTTTGGGCGTATAAAGGGGAAAAATTTCATCTGTACGAAAAATTAAATAAAACGGAGAGTGCTGATAATGGGACTCATGCCGAAGAGAGTAAAGTTTCGTAAGTCACAGAGGGGCAGGCGGGCCGGGACATCACATAAGGGATCTGAGCTGAATTTCGGGGAGTGCGGACTCAAGGCCCTGGAAAACACCTGGATTAAGGCCAGACAGATAGAGGCGGCGCGTGTTGCGCTGATGAGGCATACGAAGAGGGGCGGCAAGGTCTGGATACGCATATTTCCGGACAAGTCGGTTACCAAGAAGCCGGCCGAAACGCGAATGGGAAAAGGGAAGGGCGCGCCCGAGTTCTGGGTATCGGTTGTCAAGAAAGGCAGGGTTCTTTTTGAGATGGAAGGCATTCCCATAGAGATGGCAAAAGAGTCTATGAGGCTTGCGGCGAATAAAATGGGGATTAGGACAAAGTTCATAACCAGGTCACAGGCGCATTAAACGGAGAGTTTCAAGGCATGGCAAAACTCAAATCAGAGAGCATCAGAAACATGACGGAAGCGGAGATCGAGCAGACGCTGGCCGGGCTGAAAGAGGAGCTTTACAAACTGAAGGCCGATGCCACGGCCGGGCGCATTGAGAAACCTCACAGGATAAGCCAGGCCAAGCGTGAAATAGCCCGGTGCTATACCATCATAAAGGAGCGGAAAAGTGCAAAATAACGAAATTATGAAAAAAAAGCGGCTTACGGGCATTGTGGTAAGCGATAAGATGCAGAAGACAATCGTTGTCAGGATAGATTCCAAAAAACTGCACCCGATGTATTCCAAGCTTGTGAAGCGTGCCGTGAAGTTCAAGGTGCACGATGAGAAATCAAGCGCCAAGACGGGAGACAGGGTTACAATAGAGGCTACGCGCCCTATATCCAGGGAAAAAAGATGGCGGCTGGTCGAAATATTGGCTAAAAAGGGGTAAACAATGATCAGGATGCGGACAATTCTTGATGTTGCCGATAATACGGGGGCCAAGAAGGCCTCGTGCATCGGTGTCCTGAACAGGTCAGGCAAACTGCACGCCGAAGTGGGTGATATCATAACCTGCAATATAAAGGAATCCACTCCCGATGCCACGGTCAAAAAAGGGGAGGTGGTTAAAGGCGTTATCGTGCGGACAGCATTCCCCATTAAGAGGGATGACGGGTCATACTTAAGGTTTGACAGAAACGCGGTTGTGATAATCGACAACCAGCTCAATCCGCGCGGCACAAGGATATTCGGGCCCGTGGCGCGGGAATTGCGCGAGAAGAAGTTCATGAAAATAGTGTCATTGGCCCCCGAGGTCATCTAGGCATAAATCGAGGTGAGAGATGTTCAGGATAAAAAAGAATGACATGGTTATAGTGAATGCGGGCAGGGATAAAGGAAAGTCAGGGAAGGTGCTGCGCGTGCTGAGGAGCGACGACAAGGCGATAGTCGAAGGGGTAAACTTCACAAAGAAGCATGTGCGCAAAACCAGGGAAGACCAGCAGGGAGGGATTATACACAGAGAAGGCCCCATACACATGTCCAATCTGGCAATATTCTGCAAGAGGTGCGCTAAAGGCGTAAAAGTCGGCTACAGCGTTCTTAAAGACGGGTCAAAGTCGCGTTACTGCAAAAAATGCAATGAGCTATTTTAGAGAGGTAAAGTAAATGGCAAGGTTCGCTGAAAGGTATAAAAAAGAGATAGTCCCGGAATATATGCGTTCTCATAACCTGCGCAATCAGTATCAGGTGCCCAGGCTGAAAAAGATAGTGATAAACGTCGGCATTAATCAGAAAATGCAGGACGGAAAAATTCTGGAAAGCGTGCAGAGCGGCATTGCCGCCATTACGGGCCAGAAACCCGTGATCAGGCGCGCGAAAAAGGCGGTCGCGGGGTTTAAAATTAGGAAAGGTATGCCATGCGGCTGCATGGTTACTCTGAGAGGGCAGCGTATGTATGAGTTTCTCGACAGGCTCATAAGCGTCGCGATACCGAGAATACGCGATTTCCAGGGCCTGCCGAAAGATTCTTTCGACGAGGCCGGGAATTACAGTTTCGGCGTGACCGAGCAGGCGATCTTTCCTGAGATTGACATGGACAAAGTCGCCATTGCCCACGGCATGCATGTTACGATAGTGTCAGACGCCAATTCAAGTGAAAGGGCGTACGACTTGTTGAAGTTGTTCGGGTTCCCCTTCAGGAAGTAGAAGGGGCGTGTACAGGGACGGGAAGTTATGGCAAAGACTTGTTTGGTAATTAAACAGAGGCGAAAACCGAAGTTCAAGGTGAGGAAGTACAACCGGTGCCAGCTTTGCGGCAGGAGACGGGGTTTTTTGCGCCGGTTCAGCGTCTGCAGAATATGTTTCAGGGAGCTTGCGCTGAGGGGGGAAATACCCGGAGTTGTCAAGGCCAGCTGGTAACAGGAACCTTGAGGTGTCGGCAGGATAAAAAGGAGGATTCAAGACGTGGCGGTATCAGATTTGACAAGTGATATGCTGACGAGGATCAGGAACGCCTCAAAAGCGAAAAGAGAGACGGTCGAGATCAAGCGGTCAAAGCTGCTCGAGGCGATATGCGGGATTCTCAAGGATGAAGGTTTTATAGTCAATTACAGGCCGATCGAGGACAAACGGCAGGGCCTCATAAAGGTGTACCTGAAGTATATGTCCACGGGGGCGCCGGCGATAACCGGTTTAAAGCGGGTGAGCAGGCCGGGGCTGAAGATTTACAGAGGCCGCAAGGAACTGCCGAACGTATTCGGCGGGATAGGCGTTGCCATTGTGTCCACATCGCATGGCGTAATGACTTCAAAGGAAGCGAGAAAGAAAAAGACAGGCGGCGAGGTAATCTGCGAGGCCTGGTAACAGTCAGAAACATGACAGGCGAGAGGTGATCAGATGTCAAGGGTTGGCAGGAGACCGGTAACGGTAACGGCCGGGGTTAAAGCGGAATACGCGAATAACATAGTGACCATACAGGGGCCGAAAGGCAAACTCACATATACCGTCAACAAACGGTTCGGTGTTGAGATTAAGGGCGACCGGATTATAGTGACCAGGCCCTCTGATGAACGCAAAGACATGGCCATACATGGGCTTATCCGGAGCCTGATACAGAACATGATCGTGGGCGTGACCCAGGGGTACACAAAGGAACTTGAGATCCGCGGAGTGGGTTTTAAGGCGCAGGTCCAGGGAAAGAAACTGACCATGAATCTCGGGTATTCACACCCCGTGGACTATGCTATCCCCGAGGGGATTACCATTCAGGCGCCAAAGCCGACTCAGGTCGTAATAAGCGGCATTGATAAAGCAAAAGTCGGTGAGATTGCCGCTGAAATCAGGGAATACTATCTGCCCGAGCCGTATAAGGGCAAGGGCATACGCTATTTCGGTGAATATGTCAGGCATAAGGCCGGAAAGACTGTCGCATAATTCTATATCAGCACGAAATCAGGAGAGAGAAGTAAAACATGGGATTACGGGGAAGGGCATTAAGGCATAAGAGGATAAGGAAAAAGGCATTCGGGACGAATGGCAAGCCGAGGCTTTGCGTATTCAGGAGCCTGTCTAATCTAACGGGCAGCCTTATTGATGATGTTGCCGGGAAGACGCTGTGCACGGTTTCCACCGTGGGATTAAAAAGCAAAAATAATCCCAAGTACGGCGGCAACGTAAAGGCGGCCGTAGTTCTGGGCGAGGAGCTCGCGAAAAAAGCGGTTGAAAAAGGCATCACCCAGATTGTATTTGACAGGGCGGGCTACAAGTATCACGGCAGGGTCAAGGCGCTGGCGGAGTCGTGCAGGAAGCATGGGCTTAAATTTTAGTGTTTAAGAGTTAAGTCCAAGCGGTTGAATTTTTTAAGGAGTATATAATGAGCGAAGATAAGCAGATGGGGGACAGCAAAGCCGGGCCGGCTCCGGACAGAAAAGCGGCTGCCGGAAGATTCGGCATGAGGCGGCCAAGGACAAACGCGCCCGCGCATCAGGCGCAGGATGATGAGAATAAGCTTCTCGAAAAGGTCGTGCAGATAAACAGGGTTGCCAAGGTCGTGAAAGGCGGGCGCCGGTTCTCTTTTAACGCGCTTGTAGTCGCCGGAGACGGAAAGGGGCACGCCGGGTACGGGTTTGGGAAGGCCAACGAGGTCTCCATCGCCATAAGCAAGGCGCTGGCCAGTGCGGGCAAGGCAATGATCACGGTGCCGATGAAGGGAAGCACAATACCGCATGAGATACACGGCAAGTTTAAGGCGGCCAAAGTGCTGCTGAAGCCTGCCGGTCCTGGGACCGGTGTTATCGCGGGCGGCGCGGTCAGGGCTATTTGCGAGGTTGCGGGAATAAAGGACATTTTGTCCAAAAGCCTCGGGTCAAAAAATAACGGCAATATCGTAAAAGCCGCTCTTGAGGCGTTTAAAAAATTAAGATTATACAGGGAAATTTAAGCCTGCGTGAGGAGTTGTATACATGAAACTTTCAGATATCAGGGCGCCATACGGGTATAGAAGACGGACGAAGAGACGCGGACGGGGTCCGGGGTCTGGGCACGGAAAGACATCATGCCGGGGCCATAAGGGCGCGAAGTCAAGATCCGGTCCGGGTACTCATATGGGTTTTGAGGGCGGGCAGATGCCCCTTATCAGGAGGATACCTAAGCGCGGATTCAGACATGTCAGAAATACAGTGGTCCAGATCGTCAATATGGAGAACTTGAATGTATTTGATAACGGAGCTGTCATTGATGCCGCTCTGCTGAAAGACAAGGGACTCATCCATAAAACGTGCCTGCCCGTGAAAGTGCTCGGTAAGGGCAAGATCGGGAAGTCCATAACCGTGAGGGCGCAGGCGTTTTCCGGCTCAGCCAAGTCCGCGATCGAGGCTGCCGGAGGGAAAACGGAAATAACGCCGCTTAAAGCTATACCGGTAAAAGGAGCTTAAATGTTTCAGGTGGTGGCAAACCTTTTCAAAATTCCGGATTTAAAGAAAAAGATACTTTTCACTCTCGGGCTGATCGCTGTTTACCGCATCGGGGCATACGTGCCTACGCCCGGTATCGACGGCGCGAAGCTGATGCAGTTCTTTGACAACATGGCCAGGACTCAAGGCGGCACACTCTTCGGCATGATGAACATGTTTTCGGGGGGCGCGATCGAACGCCTGACCATATTCGCGCTCGGTATTATGCCTTACATATCGGCTTCCATCATCCTCCAGCTGCTTACCGCGGTATTCCCCGCGCTTGAAAGATTATCAAAAGAGGGGGAAGAGGGGCAGAAGAAGATGCTGCAGTATACAAGATACGGGACAATCGTGCTATCTGTCATACAGTCGTTCTTTATCGCGCTGTGGCTTGAAAATCCTGACAGATTTCAGGGGCTTCAGATCGTTCAGTATCCGGGATGGGCTTTCAGGATTCTTACCGTGATAACTTTGACTACAGGGACTGCTTTTATTATGTGGCTGGGGGAGCAGATCCAGCAGTACGGGATAGGAAACGGCATATCGCTGATCATTACGGCGGGCATAATTTCGAGGCTTCCGACTGCAGCCTACCAGCTGTTTACGCTCGCGTCGCCTTTTGCCCCGGAAAAGGCGCAGATCGACATGTTAAGGCTTCTCCTGCTTCTTGTGATGGGCATTGCCGTAATTGTGGCAGTTGTGCTGATTACACAGGGGCAGAGGAAGATACCGATACAATACGCCAAGCGTGTGATCGGCCGCAGGGTATACGGCGGGCAGAGCACTTTTATACCGCTTCGCGTAAACCAGGCCGGTGTGATACCCATTATATTCGCCCAGAGCATTATAATGTTTCCCGCGACGATTGCGGGGCTGGTACCTAATCAGGGCCTTCAAACAGTTGCCAATGCCCTGCTCAGGGGAGAGTTGCTGTACAATGTGCTTTATTCTGCCCTTATCGTTTTCTTCTGCTATTTCTATACAGCCATCACATTTAACCCCATCGATGTCGCAAACAACATGAAGAAATACGGGGGATTTGTCCCGGGTATACGGCCGGGTAAACAGACCGCCGAATATCTGGATTTCATAATGACACGCATAACACTGCCGGGCGCGGTATTCCTGGCCATAATCGCGGTCCTGCCGAGCATAATATCGGGCAGCCTTAAGATACCATATCTGGTCGCGAGCTTCTTCGGCGGGACGGGATTGTTGATCATCGTCGGTGTTATGCTCGACACGATGAAACAGAT
>JBDRBZ010000157.1:0-7466 GCA_043822175.1 Candidatus Omnitrophota bacterium | reverse complement strand
GCCATCCCCCCGATGGAACCGACGGTAAACCCGAGGCTTCGTGAAATAAAAAAATAATCGCCTCCTGCCTTCGGCATCGCGGTCGTCAGCTCGGCCTTACTCAGCATCGCGGGGATCGTGAAAAGCCCGGCAAGGACATAGGCCAGTATCACGGAGGAGCCGGTCTTCGCGTAAGCCAATCCCGGCAGGATAAAGAGACCTGAACTGATCATGGCTCCCGAGGCAATACAGAACAGGTCGAAGAGATTAAGTCTTTTTGAAAGTCTTTTGGCCTTGTCCGTCATTTAACACCGCCTGCAAAAAAAGCTCTACGCGACAGGGCGCGCATGGAAGGATTAAAGGCTGTCATAGGAGATGAGAACGCGCCCAAACTCTTCTTTTACCTTTTCAAAATCATTAATGAATTTTTTTACGGTAACCTTCTCGAATATGAAATGGCTGAAGTGCTTAAACCGCGGACTTTGCGATTCATAGCCGTGCGCGAACGCGTTGCGTATTTTGTTTACGGATACGAGTATTTTTATGGCTTTTTTCGAGAATACCCCCAGCTTGTCCATCATTTCAGCCTTGGCCGCATAGCCGATCTTTGACTCCCTTATGGTCTCGACGAGATCTGAAAGCTTTGCCGGAAGCCCGAGCCCGGCGGCTCCGAGGTAGGTGCAGATCGCGAGAATTATGTTCATGTACAGCTCCAGAAACAGGTGCGCGTCAATGGCTATGCTCCTGGCGTTTCTATAGTTCGCGCCCGGGTCTGCCGAGAATTTATCGGCAATATCATGGAGATACTTCTCTTCTTCCTTTATCGTATATGCGCCGAGCATGGCCTGCGCTACCGTCTCTTTCTTCGGCTTTTTCACGCAGCTTCTCCTTCTTTGGAGCGGGAGATGGGGATCGAACCCACGTAGGTAGCTTGGAAGGCTACTGCACTACCATTGTGCTACTCCCGCGTGGTATATATAGATTGGTGGGGAGCGCAGCTTCCGTTTCCCTTGGCTGCGCCCCTAATCACCCTATTAACTGGTGGGGTGCGCAGCTTCCGTTTCCCTTGGCTGCGCCCCTAATCACCCTATTAACTGGTGGGGTGCGCAGCTTCCGTTTCCCTCGGCTGCGCCCCTAATCACCCTATTAACTGGTGGGGTGCGCAGCTTGCGTTTCCCTCGGCTGCGCCCCTTATCACCCTAGTAACTGGTGGGGTGCGCAGCTTCCGTTTCTCTTGGCTGCGCCCCTAATCACCCTATTAACTGGTGGGGTGCACAGCTTGCGTTTCCCTTGGCTGTGCCCCTAACCACCTGTATAACTGTGGGGTGCGCAGCTTCCGTTTCTCTTGGCTGCGCCCCTAATCACCCTATAGAGTGGTGGGGAGAGTAGGATTTGCACCTACGAAGGCTTGCGCCGCCAGATTTACAGTCTGGTCCATTTGGCTGCTCTGGCATCTCCCCATCATAAATTTTAACTGGAGCCGAGGAGAGGACTTGAACCTCCAACCTAAGGTTTACAAAACCCTTGCTCCACCATTGAGCTACCTCGGCATCCGTTTTTATGTCAAATATCTACCGTTTATACTTCGTCTTTCAGCACCTGCGGGACCCTGTCCAATATATCACCCGCGATCATCCCGAAAGGGCCTACGTCTCTTGCTGCGGCGTCACCCGCCATGCCGTGAAAATACACCGCCAACACCGAAGCGCTGTATGCGTCAATCCCCTGCCCCATGAATGAGGCCACCATGCCGGTTAACACATCACCCGAACCCGCCGTGCTCATGCCGGTGTTGCCCGTATCATTCACATAAATATCGCCTTCGGGCGAAACCACCACAGTGCGGTATCCCTTGAGAATCGAGACACAATTATACTTTAATGAAAATGATTTTGCAACACTTTCCCTGTCTTTCTGCACGGCCTCTACCGTACAGCCGGCCAGCCGCGCCATCTCCCCCGGATGCGGGGTAACCACGGTAACACCCTTTCTCTTTTTCAACACATCCACGCAGTCAGCGATGGAGTTAAGTCCGTCCGCGTCAAGCACGACCGGACTGTTCAGCTTCACCAGAATCGACTGAACAAGCTTTATTGTGTCGCCGTTAACCGAAATCCCGGGGCCTATCGCCGCCACATCTGCTTTCTTTGAAAACTCCAGAACCGCGTCTTCCGCCTTAGCGCTCAGCGTACCTGCCTTGGTTTCCGGAAGCGGCAGGGTCATTACCTCTGTGAGTTTGACCTCCATTATCGCGTTCAGGCTTTCAGGCACACCCAGCGTAACCAGACCACTGCCCGTGCGTAAAGCCGATTGGCTGGCAAGGTATGCGGCGCCGGTAAGGCCGCGCGAACCGGCAAGCACAAAGACATGGCCGAAATCCCCCTTATTGGAATCGATTTTTCTCTTAGGTATTTTGGAGATGTGATGTTTCATTTTTTCCTCTCATTCTCGCTGATCAGGATCGCGTTAGCCACCGCGTAATATTTTGAATGTGCCATGCTGACAACGACCTTGCCCACCCCCCTGGCCCGGCACAGATCCATAGCGCTCGCGTGCAGAATTACCTCGGGCTTTCCGTTTGAGTCATTCATAATCTCGATATCGGTCCACTTCCTGATGCTCCCCCTGTCCCCGCCGAAAGCCTTAAACACGGATTCTTTCGCGGCGAACCTCGCCGCAAAATGCTGATGCGCGAATCTTTTTTTCTCTGAATACGCTATCTCATTCTCGGTAAATATCTTGCCCAGGAAGCCGAGACCCCACTTCCCCACTGCCCGGGAAAACCTGTCTATTTCCACAATGTCCACACCGGTCCCCACGATCACGACACCAGCTCCTTCATATCACGCACGGCCCTGTCCAGGCCGTAGAACACTGCATATGAAACAATGGAATGCCCGATGTTGAGCTCTTCCATCCCGGGTATCATTGCAACCGGCCTCGTGTTATCATAATTAAGCCCGTGGCCGGCATTAACAGTCAGTCCGAGCTTTAGCCCCAACTCCACGCATCCCCGGAGCGCATCGAGCTCCTGTGCCCGTTCGCGGTCGCGCACGGCGTTCGCGTATCGGCCGGTGTGAAACTCCACTATTTTAACGCCTGCATCCGCCGACGCCTTTATGATGTCTTCAACCGGATCGATAAAGAGGCTTACATCAATATTTTGGGCGGCGAGTTTCCGGATAACACCGCTTATTTCATTGAACCTGGGAACCACCTCGAGCCCGCCCTCTGTGGTGATTTCCTCCCGTTTCTCGGGCACGATAGTGGCCTGATCAGGCTTTACCCTGCACGCGATGTCCACTATGGCCGGGGCTATGGACATTTCAAGGTTAAGCCGCGTCTTCACACTGTTTTTAAGGTTAATCAGATCCTGATCCAGAATATGCCTCCTGTCCTCGCGCAGATGGCATACTATCGAATCCGCTCCCGCATTCTCGCAAATCCGGGCCGCTTCCACGGGATCGGGATATGAAGATTTCCTGGCCTGTCTGACAGTAGCGACATGGTCAATATTAACACCTAGTTTCGGCACAGGCTCCTATCCTTCTTTATCCGTATCGGTTTCGATTTTCTTGATGGGGACGATTACCTTTACAGTCAGGCTCTCTGTGTCTATACTGGGGGCGATCGGGGCGATATTCACATACTCTGTCGTGGATCTCCTGAGGCGGCTCAAGTCTATCGGTTCTGTCTCAAGCCGTGTAACTTCCCTGAACACCTGGTCGGGCCCGGCCACGAGAAAATAAGGCGGGTCGATTTTCACCTCATCCGCGAGCAATCTGTACCCGTCCGGCAGCTGTCCTATGAAAATCGCTTTGACATACAGCCTCCTCGATATCAGGCGCCCGTATGATGGCAGTATGGAGATTTTCGACTGCGGGGCCGTACTGCCGCGCTGCTCGGCCTCATTCATGACATAAAACCATGTGGTGACAGCCAAAAGAAGGCTGAACAGTTTTAAAATAAAATTATTCGCTATAACCCTGCCCAGTTTCATGCGTTATTCCCTATCCTGTTGGCCGTCCGCGACCAGAAGTCAAATATAGACTTCCGCGAGCGTTTCGGCCTGTATGTCTGTTCAAGCACGTTTGCCACGTCGTTTTCGGCTATGTTTTTGACAAGCCTGCCTCCGCAGGCAATGGACACGGCGCCTGTCTCCTCGCTGACTACGACCACGACCGCGTCTGTTTCCTCGCTCAGTCCTATCGCGGCCCTGTGACGCGTACCAAGCGTCTTCGAAACATGCGGGTTTTGGGTAAGCGGGAAAAGGCATCCTGCCGATACCATCCTCGATCCCTGAATGATCATGCCCCCGTCATGCAACGGCGTCCCGGGCATAAATATCGTGTTAATCAGCTCGCTCGATACATGAGAGTCGATGCCGACACCGCTTTCGATATATGTCTTCAGGCCGATTTCGCGTTCGATCGCGATGATACCTCCGATTTTTTTCTTTGCAAGCTGCATGGCCGCCCTCGCGATTTCATCCAGTGTCTGCTTCTCCTTGTAGAACATGCCGAACTGGCCTATTCTGGCCAGGCCGCGCCGTAATTCCGGCTGAAATATGATAACAAACGCGATAACGGATATGGTGAAAAGTTTCGTAAGAATATTGTTTATAACGCTAAGCCTCAATTCCTGCGTTAATATGAATATAAGGACAAGGATGACAAGGCCTTTAAGCACCTGCACGGCACGCGTCCCCTTGATAAAAACAAGCAGCATGTAGTAAAAAAACCAGAGGATCAGTATCTCAAGAGCACATTTCCACGGGGCATTAATAAGCTCCATCATCGCACTCCGCCCTCCCATGAACGCGTAATGGCATCCGCGACACCTGCGGCACCCCTCATTTCCTTCACGTCATGCACCCTTATGATGCCGGCGCCGTTCATTACGGCACACGCGCAAGCCGCCGCCGTACCGGTGAGCCTGTCACCTGCCTGACGGCCGGTTATATGGCCGATAAAAGATTTTCTCGACACACCTACCATGACATATTTCCCGAGAGCTTTCAGCTCCGCGAGCCTGCTGAGCAGGATGACATTATGCTCAAAAGTTTTCCCGAAGCCGATACCCGGATCTATCACTATGCTGTCAGGCGCAATCCCGGCGTTCTCGGCCATGCGCACAGATTCACTGAGAAAGCCCTTAACTTCGGACACCACATCGCCGTACAGAGGATCATCCTGCATATCTTTCGGCGTTCCCTTCATATGCATAATAATAGCGCACGCATTATACGAGGCTATCGTGCCCGCCATCCCGGGATCGCCCCTTAAGCCGGTTATGTCGTTTATTATCGACGCGCCCTTCCTCAAAGCCTCACTCGCCACAGCGGCATAAAAAGTATCAACAGACACCGGGATCCCGATTTCACGGGCAACGGCATCCACCACAGGCATGACCCTGTCCATCTCCTCTTCAGCGCTCACGCGCTCAGCCCCCGGCCTCGTTGACTGGCCGCCGATATCTATGATATCGGCCCCTTCGCGCGCCATGGCATGGACTCTCTCTATCGCCTTATCACGCGAAAAGAAATTGCCCCCGTCATAAAAAGAATCAGGGGTAACGTTCAATATACCCATTACCAGCGTCCGCGCGCCCGCGCTCAGGCGGTACGACCGGCAGACAAGTTCACGCGGCTGTTCCCGCATCTCCTGATTCCGGCGCGCTGCAGCCGGGCTTTGCGCTGACATCAATCGCATTGATTTCGGCTCCGTTCGCGTTTTCTTCCGGCACCTTGACATCTATTACGCCGACTTCCAACCCCAGAAGGGTCTTAACCTCGACATCGCTCATTACCTCTTTTTCGAGGAGTGTTTCCGAGAGCGTAGTTAATTTATCTTTCCTGGCCCTCAGTATTGACCGGGCCTGCGCGTAGCATACATCCACGAGACGCTTGACTTCCCTGTCAATCTGCCTTGCCGTCTCATCGCTGTAATTCTTCTCCTCGGCGATGTCTCGCCCCAGAAAGATCTGCTCATGCTTTTTGCCGTAAGTGACATGGCCCATCGCCTCGCTCATGCCGTATTGCGTCACCATGGCGCGCGCGAGCCTTGATATATTCTCGAGGTCGTTGTGAGCGCCGGTGGATATTTGGTTAAAAGCGATGCTTTCCGCGGCGCGTCCGCCCAGCCCTACGGTTATCTGGGCCATTAGCTGGGATTTCCTGTATATATACCTGTCCCTGCCTTCGGGTATAAGCGTGTATCCAAGCGATAGCCCTCTCGGGATAATGGTAATCTTATGCATCGGATCGGCGTCCTTGACAAGGAGCGACAATATCGCGTGGCCTGCCTCATGGAAAGCGGTCACGCGCTTTTCATCTTTGTTAATCACACGCGACTTCCTCTGCGGCCCGGCCATGACGCGCTCGATGGATTCTTCCAGCTCGATCATGGTGACGGAATCCCTGTTCCGCCTGGCGGCGAGTATCGCGGCCTCATTTACCAGATTGGCCAGGTCAGCTCCGGAAAATCCGGGTGTCTGCTTCGCCAGTCTCTCCAGGTCAGCGTTCTTATCAATCGTGATTTTGCGCACATGCACCTTTAATATGTCCAGCCTGCCCGTAATATCGGGCCTGTCAACGACAATCTGCCTGTCGAATCTGCCCGGCCTGAGGAGCGCGGGATCCAGCACATCGGGCCTGTTCGTGGCGGCTATCAGAACCACGCCCTCCTGCGTATCAAATCCGTCCATTTCAACTAAAAGCGCGTTCAGGGTCTGTTCGCGTTCATCGTGCCCGCCGCCTATGCCGGCAAACCTCTGCCGCCCTACCGCGTCAATCTCATCGAGAAAAATAATACACCCCTTCTTGCTGGCCTTAACAGACCTTTTGGCCTGCTCAAACAGGTCACGCACGCGCGACGCGCCTACCCCCACGAACATCTCGACAAAATCCGATCCTGAAATCGAAAAGAACGGGACACCCGCTTCCCCGGCCACAGCCTTTGCCAGAAGCGTTTTACCGCAGCCCGGGGGACCCATGACGAGAATGCCTTTAGGCATCTTCCCTCCGAGGCGCTGAAATCGCATCGGGTCCTTCAGGAACTCGATAACCTCTTTCAGCTCCTCTTTTGCCTCGTCAACCCCGGCAACATCATTGAACGTAACCTTTAAATGCTCTTCCGTGGCGAGCCTGGCCCTTGACTTCCCGAATGACAGCACCCTGCCTCCACCGGACGAGGCGCCGCGGTACATCAAAAACCAGAAAAGAGTTACCAGCACCACCGGCCCGAGCACTGACCAGAAGATATTGACCAGGAATGTCTTGGGCGGCTTCACGTCAAAATCAGGCACATTCTTCCTGAGCAGCCTCGTGAGATCCTGGTCGTCCATCGGCACGTTAACGACATAGCTCGATCCGTCTGATAAAGTGCCTGTCACCCTATCATCGACAAGAACCGCTTTCAGGATGGCATTTTGAGAATCGTTCGCCTCCAGCATCTTGAAGAAGCTGCCATACTGCAGGACCTTGGGCG